>CAZXPU010000065.1:0-30384 GCA_964642905.1 uncultured Prosthecobacter sp. | reverse complement strand
GCATGCCTTCAGACAGCCCCAGGACTTCCACCCATGCAGGAGGGGAGGGCAGCGCCGGTCACCCACAGCGAAGGCGGCTGCGGGTGCTGCTGTTGAACCAGTGCTTTCATCCGGATCATGTCTCGACGGCCCAGCATCTGACGGACCTGGCGTTGGGGCTGGTGGAGGCCGGGCATGAGGTGGTGGCGGTGGCTTCGAGCCGTGGTTATGACAATCCGGAGAGGCGGTTTCCCTCCCATGAAATCTGGCGGGGGGTTGAGATTCATCGCATCTGGACGTCCGGCTTGGGCAAGCAGGCCCGTTGGCGGCGGTTTGTCGACTTTGCCTGTTTTTGGATCAACGCCGCGTGGATCCTGCTGCGGCTGCCGCGGTTTGACGTGACGGTCTGCCTGACCTCGCCGCCGCTGATCTCCTCGCTGGGGCAGGTCATGGCCCTGATCAAGGGCGGGCGCGTGGTGCCCTGGGTGATGGACCTGAACCCCGACGAGGCGGTGGCGGCGGGCTGGCTGAAGGCCGGCGGGCTGCCTGAGAGGGGGATGTCCGTGCTTCAGAAGTGGACCTTTGGGCAGGCGGCCCGGATCGTGGCGCTGGACCGCTTCATGGCCGCACGGCTCCGGGAGAAAGAGGTGACGGAGGATGCCATTCATGTGGATGCGCCCTGGTCGCATGATGATGCGGTGGCCTGGGATGTCCGCGGGCGTGAGGCCTTCCGCGCCCGGCACGGTCTGACCGGGCGGTTTGTCGTGATGTATTCCGGCAATCACAGCCCCTGTCATCCGCTCGACACGGTGCTGGAGGCGGCCCTGGAGCTGGCGGCGCATCCGCTTCTGCACTTTTTGTTCGTCGGCGGCGGCAGCGAGCATGGCAGGGTGCGGGCCTTTGCGGAGCTGCATGGCCTGAAGAACATCACCTGCCTGCCCTACCAGCCGAAGGAGGAGCTGTCGGCGTCGCTCTCCTCGGCGGATCTGCATCTGGTGGTGATGGGGGCTGCCTTTGTGGGCATGGTGCATCCCTGCAAGGTTTACAACATCCTCGCGCTGGGCCTGCCGTTCCTGGGGATCGGGCCGGAGGAATGTCATCTGACGGACCTGGCGGCGCGGCATTCCGACCGCCGTTACGCACGAATCGCCCGCCACGGGGATGCAGCAGGTCTTGTCAGGGTGCTTGAGGAGGCGTCGAGGGCCGGGACGCTGCCGCCCTCCGCTGAAAGCCGCGCCCTGGCCAAGGAGTTCTCACAGAGCCGCTTGCGTCCCAGGTTGATTGACGTGATTGCTGTGACCGGGGGTTCCCCAGCCCGGTTAGATTCCGCCCCCCCGACAGACCATGACCGACCCTTCCATCATTGAATCCATCCAGGTGGTGACCGGGCCGACCATGCCTGGCATGGTGGAGGTGGTGGCCTGCTTTGCGGTGGCCGCGCTGGTCAGTCTGATCGGCACGCTGGCGGTGATCCGCAAGCCGCCGGTGAAGGCGGGCATGGACGCGCCGGACGGGCGCAGGAAGCAGCATGAGAAACCCGTGCCACGCGTGGGCGGAGCGCCGATCTTCATGGCGCTGATGCTGGGCACGCTCGTGCTGGTTCTGAGCGGCCGGTTGTCCGTGCAGGGGCTGCTGCCCATCCTGCTGTGCTGTTCCCTGATCTTTGCCGTGGGTTTCGTGGATGATCTCAAGCCGCTGGGGGCGAGGGTGAAGCTTGCCGGGCAGGTGCTGGTGGCGCTTCTGCTTTATGGCCTGGGCCTTTCGATCGACGTGCTGAGCAATCCTTTTGGCGAGGGCGGGCTTGTGCTGGGCTGGTGGAGCCTGCCGCTGACGGTCTTCTGGCTGGTCGCCATCCCCAACATCATCAACCTGATCGACGGCATGGACGGTCTGGCCGGCGGTTTCGGGTTGTTTCTCTCGCTGACACTGGCCTCCGTCGGCTACATCGGCGGCAATCCGGATGTCATGCTGCTTTCCGTGCTGATGGGCGGCGCCTTGACGGGCTTTTTGTTTTTCAACCTGCCGCCGGCGAAGATTTTCCTGGGGGACGGCGGCGCCTACCTGCTGGGTTTTTTCATCGCGGCGGTCTCGCTCAAGGGGGCGCAGAAGGGTTCCGTGATCGCCGCGCTGCTGGTGATCATCATCGCCCTGGGCGTGCCGATTCTGGACACTTTTTTCGCCATCCTGCGCCGGGCGATCCGCGGCGTGCCCATCTTCAGTGCGGATGCCGAGCACATCCACCACCGTCTGATCCTGCTGGGTTATAGCAAGGGCCGGGCTCTGGTGGCGATGTATTCGGTCTGTCTGGTGCTGAGCCTGGTGGGAATCAGCATCCTGCTGACCAAGGGGGTGGCCCTGCCGGTGGCCGGTGCGGTGCTGTTTCTCCTTGCCGTCGGTGCGGCGCGTTACCTGGGCTATGTGAAAAGCTGGACGCGCCTGCGCGAGCAGGTGCGGTCCGCGCTCGACCGCCGCCGCAGGCTGGAGCACATCCGAGCCCATGCCTTTGCGCTGGAGTTTGACATCGAGCGTTGCGAATCTCTGGCCGAGTTTGATGCCCTGTTGAAAAGCCGTTTCCAGTGGATCGGCTTCAAGGAGAAGGCCTCCGGGGCGACGCAGGACATCCAGATTCCCGTGGGGGCTGCGGTGATGATCACGCTGCACTGTCCGAAGGACGACCTGCTGCGCACGGAATGGTTCATCCGTGCGGATGCCTTTGCGACCCTTTTTGAGCGTTGTCTGGAAAGGTGGAGGGCTCTTCCTGAGTTCCTTTTGCCTGTCAATCAGGCTGATGCCGGGAACCTGAAAACGGGAGCTCTGTCAAGCAGCCCCATCGAGAGTCATGTCGCCGTCAACTGACCCCAAGGAACCCTCAGAAGCCACCGATCCAGCTCCCGTGGCCATGTCCTCGGGCAGGCAGGGACGGTTGCATGCGCTGCTTTACTCGCTGGCGGCGGTCCTGGTGGTCATGCTGGGGGCGGGAAGACTGCCCTGGTCCCGTGGTACGGCCCTGCTGGTGATGGGGCTTGTCCTGGCCCTTGCTCCACCGGTCTGCGCCCTGCGCCGGATTCCGCTGGGGTGCCTGCTGGCGCTGACGCTGCTCGGGTTCATCGGCCTGCTGCCGTCCGAGTGGCTGGGGGGCATGGAGTTTTGGCGGACAAACCTGATGGATGAATGGGGCGTGCAGCTTGGCACAGCCTTCAGTCCGGACTGGCATGGCACGTTGGAATCCTGCCTGCTCCTGGTGTCCGGAGTTCTCTGGCTGGCCGCCTGCCTGGGACAGAATTTCAGCGAGGGCGGCCGCAGGCTGGTGCTGAGGGTGGTGGTACTGTCGGCGCTGGTGATGGCCGTGCTGTCGCTGCTTGAAATCAGCGGCTGGCTGAAGGTGTCCTGGTGGCCGCGCGGGCTGGGTAAGTCAGCCCTGGCCGGAGGTGCCTTTGGTCCGTTTTCCAACCAGAATCACAGCTCCAGCATGTTTGCTTGGTCCTGCGTGCTTTGCGCCGCCGCCACGCTCGACGCCTTCCGGCATGGCTCACGCTGGGTGCTGGTCTTCGGGGCCGGCTTCTTCGTGCTGCTCTCCTGCATCCTGGTGAACTCCTCGCGTGCCGGCCTGTTCCTGTTCATCGGCGGCTTCAACCTCTGGCTGGCGTTGGTGGCCATGCGCAACGGCGGTCCCCGCAAGGTGGTCGTCATCCTGGCCGTGGTGATCTGCGTGATGTCGGTCACGATGGTCGCCGGTGGCAGGGTGGGTGAAAAGCTGCGGGCGGGGTCGGTCAGTGAGGTGTTGTCCTCGGACCTGCGCGTCTTGCTTGCGGAGCAGACCTGGAACGCCACCCAGGGTTTTCTCTGGACCGGACGCGGCCTGGGCAACTTCGACTTTGTCTTTCCCCAGGTCTGCAAGGCGCCCTATCCGGACGCCCGCACCATCCACCCGGAGAGTGATGTGCTGTGGCTGCTGTTTGAAGGAGGTCTCTTGTGCGTGCTGCCCTGCCTGGTGTTCGTGGGCTGGCTTTTTCGTGTCAGCGGTCCCTGGCTGGGCGGGCACGGCAGCGGTCAGCAGGGCTCGGGCGGCAGCCGAGAGGGCAGGTCGGCCCGCCGGATCCGTCGTGCCTTCGCCATCGCGGCCATCCTGGCCTTGTTTCATGCCATCATTGACGTGCCGTTGCACAGCCTGGGTTATTTCATGTTCTTCGCCCTCGTTGCCGCCCAGGCTCCCAGGCCCAGATGCGCGGGTGAGCCTGCTTCCGCCGGCCTGCGCCTAGCTTTCAGGATCCTGGGGCTGCTGATCGCCGCCTGGGGGGGGCTGTGGCTGGCGATGGCCTTTGGGCATGTGGATGCCGGACTGTCCTCGCAGTCCAAGGTGGTGCATGACCGGGCGGTTTTTGAGGTGTCGCGTGGCAGGCAATCGGAGGCAATGCGACTGATCAACCGTGCGGTTGAGCTTTCACCGCTCGACTACCGCAACTACTACCTGCGCGCCCAACTGCACCTGACCATGCATCAGGACAAAGGCAGCGCCCTGCAGGACTTCGGCCGGGTGCGCTCCGTCGAGCCTCGCTACGGTCCGGTCTGCTTTGCCGAAGGCAGGCTCTGGCTTCTCTATGATCCGCCCGCGGCCATGATCCCCTGGGCGGAGGGCATGAGGAGGTATCCGGTCACCAACCTGAACACCCTGCCCCGCTACCAGGAGATCGTGATCTATGCCCGTCCCTATCCGGAGGTGATGCCCATGCTCTGGAAATTGGCCGATCGCGCCGCCCTGCAGGTGATCTTCCTGCAGATGCTGTCGGATCCCAACTCGCAGTGGAGTTCGTACCTCGACGACTTCCTCGCCCAGCACGGCGGCATGGAGGACCTCGCTCACAGCCTGCGCCGGGCGGTTTTCAATCAGTGGTGGTCCAAGGGCGACAAGGAGAAGCTGGTGGACTTCATCGGCAGGCATCCGCACCTCATGGACGCCGGCTGGAGCTATGTGACCCTGAATCTGGCGCATCAGGGAAACCATGAAGAGGCCTGCAAGCTCGCTGCCAGGCATCTGCCACTGCCCGCACGCTCGGCCACGGCCCTCAGTTCGGACGTGCCAAGGCTGGAGCGTCAGCAGGTCATGCAGCCGAGCGATCCCTTGGTCGGTGTCGAGCTGTATTACGCCCAGCGTTCCGCCGGCGACCTGCCCTCAGCCCGGCGAACGCTGGAGCAGGTCCTGCGCCTGCCGAACGCGCCCGCCTTTGTCCCGCGTGAGCTGGCCTCTGTGCTCAGCGCCCTGGGTGACTGGCGCGCCGCCTGGGAGCAGTTTCGTCCCCTTGTGGAAACGGTGGCGTCATCGTCCTCATGAACTCCCCTGAAAAATCTCCGGCACTTGCGGTTCGTGGCATTTCACCGGTCACCGCCACGGCCATTGTCATCGCCAACATGGTGGGCACGGGCATCTTCACCAGCCTGGGGTTTCAGGTCGGGCCGCTGCCCTCCGGCTTTGCGATCCTGGTCCTCTGGGCCCTGGGCGGCATCTGCGCCTTCTGCGGCGCCCTTGCCTACGGGGAGCTGGCCGCCGCCATGCCGCGTTCGGGAGGTGAGTACCATTTTCTCAGCAAGTCCTTCCATCCCAGCGTCGGCTTTGTCTCGGGCTGGCTTTCCGCCACCGCCGGTTTTGCCGCCCCCATCGCTCTGGCGGCGATGGCTCTGGGCAAGTATCTCACCGGTGTTTTTCCCCAGGTCTCCGCCGTGGTGGCATCGCTGACGGTGGTCTGGCTGGTCACGCTCATCCATGTGGGCGGCATTCATGTCGGGGCCCGGTTTCAAAACGTGGCGACCTGGATGAAGGTGCTGCTCATCCTGGTCTTCATCGGGGCAGGTTTCACGGTGGCCGATCCGCAGCCGGTGAGCTTCCTTCCCGCACCTGGTGACTGGAAGCTGATCACCAGCCCGCCCTTTGCCATCAGCCTGGTGTTTGTCATGTATGCCTATGCGGGCTGGAACGCCGCCACCTACATCGTTGATGAAGTCCGCCATCCTCAGCGCAACGTGCCCCTGGCCATCGCCCTTGGCACCCTGATCGTCAGCGGCCTGTATGTGGCCCTGAACGCCGTCTTCCTGCACGTGGCTCCCCTGAGCGAGCTCGCCGGCAAGGTGGACGTGGCCCATGCGGCGGCCGATCACATCTTCGGCCACACCGGCGGGCGCATCATGTCCGGCCTGATCTGCATCGGCCTCGTCTCCAGCATCAGCGCCATGACCTGGGTGGGCCCGCGGGTGACGATGGTGCTTGGGCAGGACCACCGCATCCTCGCGCCTCTGGCGGCCTGTGATGCGCGCGGCGTGCCGGTCGCGGCGTTGTTCGCCCAGCTCTGCATTGTCATCACACTGATCCTGACGGCCAGCTTCGAACGGGTGCTGACCTATGTGCAGTTCAGCATCCAGCTCTGCTCCTTCCTGACGGTTTACGGCCTGATCCGCCTGCGCCGAACCTGCCCGGACCTGTCCCGTCCGGTGCGCTGCTGGGGCTATCCGGTGACACCCGTGATCTTTCTCCTCATCAGCGCCTGGATGATGGCCTATCAGATGAAGGAGCACACGCGCGAGTCGCTGGCCGGGCTCGGCACCATCCTCGTCGGCCTGCTGCTGTGGCGTCTCTCGCATCAGAAGCCCCGGGGTGGGGAAGGGCAGGCTGGCTCAGACGGGAAAGCCGCAACGCAGGACGCCTGAGCATTTGCAAGCGCCTCTCCTTCACGCTAGGAGCGGGGATCATGTCCAAGCAGCAAACCCTCGTCACCCTCGACCTCGAAGGCGTCCTCGTTCCTGAAATCTGGATCGCCTTTGCCGAAAAGACCGGCATCGCCGAACTGCGCCGCACCACGCGTGACGAGCCCGATTATGACAAGCTTATGCTCGGCCGCCTGGCCATTCTGGACCAGCATGGGCTGAAGCTGGCCGACATCCAGGAGGTCATCGGCACTCTGTCCCCTCTCGAAGGCGCCCGGGCCTTCCTCGACGAGTTGCGCAGCCTCACCCAGGTCATCATTCTGAGCGACACCTTTGAGGAATTCGCCCAGCCCCTCATGCGTCAGCTCGGCTGGCCGACCATCTTCTGTCACAAGCTGCAGGTGGACGCCTCCGGTCGCATCACCCATTACACGCTGCGCCAGCCCAACCAGAAGCAGAAGGCGGTCGCCGCCTTCAAGGCGCTGAACTACAAGGTCATCGCCGCCGGAGATTCCTTCAACGACACCACGATGCTTGGCGAGGCCGATCGCGGTTTCTTCTTCCACGCCCCGGAGTCCATTCGCGCCCAGTTTCCTCAGTTCGCAGGTTTTGACGCCTATCCGGACCTGCTGAACGCAATGAAGACCGAGTTGGACTGAAATCGTCGATTTTCATCCCACAGGTTGGCCTGCAACCTGCTTATTCCTCATGCTGAAGCGCAAGCTTCACTACAACGAGCTGGACTGTCACTTCATGGTTGGGGACAGCCCGGTCACTTAAGCCCCGGCGGGATTTTGGTTGGGTCCCGCCGGGGCGCTTTTGTGTTCAGGCCTGGAGGCGTTGTCTGATTCCGCCTGTTTTTCGTCCGAAGCCTTCCCCGGGATGCGGCTTGACGCTCCGGCACGCCCGCGTCTCATGGCCGCCCTACTCACCCTAACCATGAACGAAGCCTTCCCCGACATCCCCAAGATCCAGTACGAGGGTCCCAAGTCCAAAAACCCCCTCGCTTTCAAGCACTACAAGGCCGACGAGGTCGTGGCCGGCAAGACCATGAAGGACCACTTCCGCTTCAGTGTGGCCTACTGGCACGCCATGCGGAACAGCCTCGCCGACCCGTTCGGCGTCGGCACCGCCCAGCGCCCCTGGGATGACGGCACCGACAGCATCGCCAACGCCCAGCGCCGCGTCTGGGCCTGCTTTGAGTTCATGGACAAGCTCGGCGTGGACTACTACTGCTTCCATGACCGCGATGTCGCCCCCGAGGGCCGCACCCTTGCCGAAAGCAACAAGAACCTCGACGCTGTCGCCGATGAGCTGGAGAAGGCCCAGAAGGCCACCGGCAAGAAGCTGCTCTGGGGTACCGCCTGCCTCTTTGTCCACCCACGCTACAACCAGGGCGCCGCCACCAGCCCGAACGCCAGCGTTTTCGCCTACGCGGCTGCGCAGGTGAAGAAGGCCCTCGAGGTCACGCACCGCCTCGGCGGCGAGGGCTACACCTTCTGGGGCGGTCGCGAAGGTTACGCCAGCCTCTGGAACACCAACATCAAGCGCGAGGTCGAGCATCTCGCCGCCTTCCTGCACATGGCGGTCGATTATAAAAAGAAGATCGGCTTCAAGGGCCCCTTCTACATCGAGCCGAAGCCGCGCGAGCCCTCCACCCACCAGTACGACAGCGACGCCGCCGCCTGCCTGAACTTCCTGCGCGAGCACGGCCTCATGGAGCACTTCAAGCTCAACCTGGAGACCAACCACGCCACCCTCGCCGGCCACAGCATGTGGCATGAAATGGAGGTCGCCGCCGCCGCCGGAGCGCTGGGTTCCGTCGACGCCAACACCGGTGACGAGCTCATCGGCTGGGACACCGACCAGTTCCCGACCGACATCTACCTGACCACGCAGATGATGCTGACCCTGTTGAAGACCGGCGGCCTCACCACCGGCGGACTCAACTTCGACGCCAAGGTGCGCCGCGAGTCCTTCGAGCCCGTGGACCTCTTCCATGCCCACATCGGCGGCATGGACGCCTTCGCCCGCGGCCTGAAGATCGCCGCCGCCGTTCTCGAGGACGGCCGCTGGGAGGCCTTCCGCAAGCAGCGCTACTCCACCTTCGACACCGGCATCGGCGCGAAGATCGAGTCCCGCAGCACCAGCTTCGAGGAGCTGGAGGCCTACACCCTGGAAAACGGCGAGCCGCTCATCGCCTCCGGCCGCCAGGAGATGCTGGAGAACCTCATCAACGAGTTCATCTGACCCCGGCTCTCCGGATCAGCGCAGCTCACGCAGGGCAGGCCGCAAGGCCTGCCCTGTTTTTAGTTAGGGCAGGAGGGCGGCGTGCGCAGCCACGCCTTCAACGGCCAAACCAACTTTTTGCACACGGGCTGTTCGCGAAGAATTCCAGGAGCTGTCTGGCAACCTTCTCCCGGCCGCTGCCGGACGGATGCGTGCCGTCGGCGGCAAAGTCCTCCTTGAGCCATTTCAGGTCGTCGAACCTGCGGCCCTTTTCACCCTCCGCCCAAAGGTAGGGGCCCCACAGCAGCAGGGGAGACTTGTCCGCCGTGAGGCCGGCATCGCCGGTCATCTGCCTCTGAATGAGGTGTCGGACGGCAAAGGCGCCTTCATAGGCATAGGGCTCGGGGTTCAGCCCCGTGCTGGCATGCCCGGCATAGATGCGGCTGCCGAGGTAGGCGATGCGCAGATTGGGAAACCGCTGCTTCAATAGATGCAGCACACTGACCGTGTCGGACTCAAGGATCGACAGATGATCGGCCTTGGATCCTGAAGGCCCGGCATTGGCAAGCTTCACCCAGGCGACCTGCACCTGCTGCGGGGAGACGCCGGCGTTCTGCAGGCGGTTCATCGCCTCCGGCCAGGGCCGTCCCTCCGGCTGCGCCCAGGCGGCCATGGTCTGCCCGCCCTGGGCGCAGTCCACGACGGTCAGCCTTTCCGACTTGCGGGGATCCTGGTCGGCGATGCCCTTGAAGGTGGAAAACTCCTGGGTGGCGTTCGACATGCTGATGGAGACCAGCACCACCCTGCCGCTGTCCGCCGGACGGCCTTCCGCATCGAGCGGCCGAATCTGCTTCAGGGCTTCGGCGACGGACTTTTGCAGGGCCTCCGGGGGCTCGTTGCCACCCTTGCCATAAAGGCCGCCATCCTCGCCTTCATAGCGATCCTCAGCGGTCATGTCCGTGAGCGGCTTCAACGAATCCGCAGCCTTGCGTTGAGCGCCCCTGCTGCCGGTCGCGCCCGCACTGCGGCGACGCAGCTCCTTGGCATGCTCCAGGTATTTTTGATCGGGCTCGCTCAACTTCTCGCCCCGTTGCTCACGCTGGAACAGCTGCTGGGCCTTGGACCAGTCGATGTCATCCTGGCCCTGGGCCTGCCGTTTCTCGGGTTCACGCCCGGGCGTCCGGGCCTCACGCTCCGCCCTGGCCCGTTTCACGTAGGCATCCTCCTCCGAGGTGAGAGTGCCGCCGCCCCGCTGTTTTTCGATCAACTGGCGCGCCTTGTTGAAATCCACGGAGGGTTCGGCGGACTGGCCTAACCAGGCGGTGGCGACGAGAAGCGCCAGGGCGCTCAGGAGTTGGGTCTTCATGGCGCCACGTCCAACCCCACGGCGGCGGTTTGGATGCGCAGGAATGGATGAACGTCTGTGTGCCGAGGCATCAACCCAAGCCGTCAAGGCTTCCGGGTCTCGTGTTCAGGCTTGAGGATGGGCGGCACGGCCTCACTGGCAAACTTGTCGAGCAGGGCGGTCAGCTCGCGGACCTTCTCCGGCTGCCGGTCGGCGAGGTTGACCTTTTCCGAAAGGTCGACGCCGAGGTTGAAGAGCTCGATGACGTCGGGGGTGTTTCGGCTGGCGCGGCGCTTTTGCAGCCTGGCCTCCCGGGTGCTCGCCTTGGGACCTTCACCTTCGGACTCCTCGTACGCCGTGGAAGTCTGGCCGTTGCGGACAAGCTTCCAGTCTCCCGCCCGCACGGCTCCGGTTCGGGCGAGGGTGTTGAGCAGCAGATGCTCATGAGGCGAGGGCTTGCCTTCGGTCAGCACGGCCCAGATGTCGCGGCCGTCCAGCGGCTTGGTGCTCTCGGCTGGAACCCCGGCGAGTCCTGCCAGCGTGGGCAGCCAGTCCACCATGTGCAGTGGTTCGTTCACGGAGGAGCCCGGCTTGATGCGTCCGTCCCAGGTCGCGAAGGCGGCCACGCGCACACCGCCTTCGTAAAGGCTGCCTTTGCCACCGCGAAGGGGCGTGTTGCGGGCCACGTCGCCCTTGGTGGTGAGGCCGCCGTTGTCGCTGGCGAAGATGAAGAGCGTGTCTTTGCGCATGCCTGCCTCCCCGACCGCCGCCACGATGCGGCCGATGCAGGCGTCCATCTGCGCCACCATGCCGGCATAGCCGCTGCGGCTCTCGCCGAGGTGCAGGTAGGGCTTCGAATATTCAGGCGGGCACTCCACGGGGTTGTGCGGCAGGTTGAAGGCCATATACAGGAAGAGCGGCTTTGCCGGATCGCGCTGCCGGATGCGGCTGACGGCCTCCTGCGTCTGGAGATCGGCGACCCAGCCTTCATCCTCGCTGGGGATCTGGTCGCGCTGCATGGCTCCGCTGGCGACATGATGATGACTTTTCAGCTTCACGTCCGGCCGGAAGCCGTAGGTGTGGTCAAAGCCACGCTGCATGGGCCAGTAGGCGGCATCGAACTCGCCGAGGTGCCACTTGCCGATGTGAACGGTGGCGTAGCCGGCCTTGCGCAGCACCTGCGGCAGCAGCTTTTCATCGAGCGAGAGACCGACCTTTTGGCCAGGCCTCAGCACGTTGGCCTGCCTGCCGTAACGGATTGGATAGCGGCCGGTCATCAGCGCGCTGCGCGAGGGCGTGCAGACCGGCATGCCGTAAAAGGACTCGAGTCTTGCCCCCTCGTTGGCGAGGCGGTCGAGGTGCGGCGTCCTGATCTCGCCGCCGTGGAATCCCACGTCCGCATAGCCCAGGTCGTCCGCGAGGATAAAGACAATGTTAGGCGGTGCCGCGAATGCCGGATGAAGGATGCAGAACAAAGAAAGGAGGAGAAGCAGCCGCATGGTGGAGACGACCGTGAACGGCGGGCCTGCCCCGATCATGCAGCGAATGGCGCCGCAAGACGGACCTGTCCGGAGGACTATTTCACTTCATCAGGCCGACCGGTCACATTTTTCAGATGCGCCGCCAGCCGCTGCCGCATGCGGCTCATGCGTTCGGCCTGCGCGGGTTGCGCGGCGAGGTTGTGCAGTTCGTCGGGGTCGGCGCGGAGGTCATAGAGAAGTTCTTCGCCACCCTCCCAGGCGATGTAGCGGAAGGCGTCCGTGCGCAGGCTGTGACCCTTTTGCTTCGTGTGCGGGGCGATCATGGTGCTGACGGCCGTCTGGCGTCCCCTGGCGGCGGGATCTTCAAGCATGGGCTTCAGGCTGCGGCCCTGCAGATGCTTCGGCCTGGGCAGTCCGGCCAGGTCGCAGAGCGTGGGATAGATGTCCACCTGCTCGGCCAGGCCGCTGCGTGCGCCGGGCTTCACACCGGGCGCGGCGATGAGCAGCGGCACATGGTTCGCCCCCTCAAAAAGCGTCTGCTTCGCCCACAGGCCATGCTCGCCGAGCTGGTAGCCGTGGTCGCCGGTGAGCACGACGATGGTGTTCTCCTCCAGATGCAGCTCCTTCAGCCTCGCGAGCACGCGGCCGACCTGTGAATCGACAAAGCTCGCGGAGGCCAGGTAGGCCTGCATGGCGTCGCGGGCCTGCTCACGGGTCGGGGCGGTGTAGCGGAAGACATTGTTGTTAGGCCGCAGCGAGGACCTGGGCAGGTGCGCGAGGTCTTCACCTCCGTCGCGATAAAACGGCGGCAGGGTGAGCGCCCTCTTGTCGATGGCGTCGAAGAACGCCTTCGGGGCGACAAACGGCGTGTGCGGCCGGATGAAGCCCACGGCCAGGAAAAACGGCCGCGCCTTGAACTGCTCCAGCGTGGCGATGGCATCGTCGGCGATGGCGTAATCGGTGAAATCCGCCGCCGGTCTTGCCGAGGCGGCGTAGGTGCGGTTGTAACCCTCGCCCTTCGACTTGGAGCGAGGCTTGTCCCCGGGGTCGTCTGCGGTCTTGGCCTCGACGAGGATCTCGTTGTCCTTGTGCAGCGCGGAGCCGAGCTCGACATCGAGCCGGGTCTTGGGATCCGGCACATGGAAGACCTTGCCGACGCGTCCGGTGGCATAGCCGTGGTCCTTGAAATGCTGCGGCAGCGTCACCACTTCCGGCAGGGCCTTCCGAAGGCTGGTCGTCAGATCCATCACGCCCGTCTTCTCGGGATAGCAGCCCGTGAGAAACGAGCAGCGCGAGGGGTTGCACAGGGCGAACTGGGTGTAGGCATGATCAAACCGCACCCCGCGCGCCGCCAGCGCATCCATCCCGGGAGTGCGGACATGAGCGTTGCCCTGGCAGCCCAGCGTCGTCGTGAGGTCATCAACGATGATGAAGAGGATGTTGGGCTGCGCTGAGAATGACGAATAAGGAATGGCGATTGCCGAGAGAAGCAGAAGAGCAACGAGTCTCATGTGAAAGCAGATTTAAGAAGGGCTGACCACTGGCAATGCGGCCTCCGAAGTGGAGGTCTTAACCTTGCCTCTCACTTAACTGGAATTTTAACCACCTCAGGCAACTCATCAGGCCTGATGCAGCAAAATGGCAGGGCCAACTGATCGACCATCCGTTTGAGCTGCGCGAACTTTGAATCAAGCTTGCGTCCGGCATCCTCAAGCGGGATCAGAATGTTGGTATCGATTAGGATCTTCATGAGCCGAGCGGAGGAGGAAATGAGGCGGCTGCCCAAATACAGTCAATCTTGGAAATTTTGGCAACTCCTTACAGGCCGAGCCATCCTATTGTCTCACGGCTTCACTTTGCCGACTCTCAGATGCAGCCCCGCGTACTTCGCGAAGGCGGCTTTCAGGGGTGTGGAAATGGGCTCCTCGTGCTACTTCCACCAGCGCTTCTCATTGAAGTCGGGATTCGGCGTGGGCAGCTTCGCCTGGGTGCGCTTGAGCCAGGCGTTGAGGGCGTTGGTGAGATGGGTGGTTTTTTTCGGGCGGTCTGTCACGAGGTTGCGCGTTTCGCTGGGGTCTTCGCGGAGGTTAAATACCTCGATGCGCGGGCCGACGACGAGTTTGCCGTAGGGTTTGTCGTCGGGCGTGAAGCCTGTGGTGTCGAGGTAGTCGCCGAACCAGTGGATGAGCTTCCAATCGCCCTCGCGGATGACGGCGCAGGGCGTGCGTCCGTAGTTCGTGGTGTAGGTGGGCATGTGCCAGAACAAGGCCGGACGTTTGAGCGTGCCGGTTTGAGTGAGCAGCGGCAGGAGGCATTCGCCATCCAACGTGGCTGCTGCTTTGGCCGAGGCTACGCTCATCAAGGTCGGATAAAAATCCACCGAATGCACCGGCACGTCACACTCGCTGCCCGCCTTCACCTTGCCCGGCCAGCGCACGATGAGCGGGACGCGGATGCCGCCTTCGTACGGCGAGCCTTTGCCTTCACGGAGCGGAGCGTTGTTGGTGACACGAGAGAGGCCGCCGTTGTCGTTCGTGAAGATGACCAGGGTTTTTTCGGCGAGGCCGAGTTCATCGAGCTTGGCGAGCAGGCGGCCCACTTCGTTGTCGAGATGCTCCAGCATGGCGAGGTAGTTGGCGATGGGGCGCTCGGTGGAGTTGCCTTCATCGTCCGCCGACCGTTTGAAGCCTCGGGCGACGTGCTTCGCGATCAATGCCTCCGGTGCCTCCAGTTTCGTGTGTGGGCTGAAATGCGACACAAAGGCAAACCAAGACTTGCTACGGTTCGCTTCGATGAAACCGATGATGTCATCGGTGATGGCGGTGACGGTTTTATCTTCGTGATGCTCGTTGCCATCCGCTGGACCGGCAAAATCGAATCCGTAGCTATCGAAGTATCCTCCACGCTTCCGCATGGCGGCGACCGCATAGTTGTTGGCGATGTGCCACTTGCCACTGATGCCGGTCGTGTAGCCCGCTTGGCGCAAGGAGGTAGCCAACGTGGCTGATTCTGGTCCAATCGCATTCTTCGCCTCGGCGGAACGCATCGGAGCGAAGGATGGCTCCTTCTCATTCAGCACCTTGAACACGCCCGTGCGTGCGCCGTATTGCCCGGAGAGAAAGGCGGCGCGTGTCGGCGAGCACTGGGCATCGGCATAGGCTTGAGTGAACCGCATGCCCTGGGTCGCGAGACGATCCAAGTTCGGCGTTTGCAGGTCCTTGTTGCCGTAACAACTCAGCGCGTTCCACCCCATGTCATCGGCGAGGATGTGGAGAATGTTCGGCTTCGCCGCATGGAGCGAAGAGGAGATAGCGAAGAGGACAAAAAGAAGGCGGTGGATCATCGGAAGGAGCGAGAAGCTGACAGAAAGATGGAAGCAGCAAATGCAAGACAACGACCTTTTCTGCTCCCATTTGCCATCAGTCTTTTTTCGAACTGACGACCAGCGGACTGATCATCGCCTGAGGGCTTGTCACGGCGGTGACAGGGATGGGTTGGCCGACGACGTGGAAAGACACGGTGAGGTAGCGCCTCTTGGCGCCGATGTGGATGCGGCCATCGGCGGTGAGTTTCATTTGGGTGTCGTTGGCTGCGTTCGTAATGCCGAATGCGGCGACTCGTTCCGCATCGGCGAGGTGGCCGCAGCCGTCGAAAGTTGGAGCGGTGGCGAAAACCGACTTTGAAGCGGTGAGGATGTTCCAGGTGGCGTTGCGATGCTGCATCGTTACGGTTTGGCCAGCTTTGCTCATGCTGCCATAGAGCCAGCTTCCAGCACCGAAGTCCCAGAGCAGCGGCAGCTTGCTGAGGTTGAAATGCGCATCGACGAAGAGTTCGCGTTCGTCATCGGCTTGTTGGGTGATTATAACCCAGGATTTGGTGTTTACATATTCGAGCCGAACGGAGCCGAGCTTCAGCGTGACGTTGAAAGGACCTCGCTTCACTATCTCGACAGCGCCAGGCTGGAGAGTGGTGCGGATGCCATCAGGTCCGATGAACTCGTTTTCGCCGAACGCGATGGAAGTAAGGAGTGGCTTTCCATCACGACGGATGCGATGACGAATGGCTGCCGAGGCCACGACGATCTCATCGGGCGTCTCCGTGACGGACAAACCGGCGCGAAGAGGCTGGGCGGGTGCCTCTCCGATCTCCACGTGATACGTCAGCGCTTCATGCGGTCCCGGACTCGGCGAGAAATCGACATCGAGTGCGCGCACTGAGCCATCCGGCCACTTCGACATCGCGGTGAACTGTGCGGGCACTTCTTTGCCATCAGCGCCAATCAAGCGGAGCTGCTCAGCATCTGGGATCATGCCTGCGGCACCCTCCAGCGAGGCTGTCACCGGATAGCCGAAGCGCCGCAAGCCCGCCGTTTCGCTCACGGTGAACGTGATCGTTTGCGCCATGGTGGACACGGTGAAGGCGAAGAGATAGAGCAGCAGGTGTTTCATGGCTCGAAGGTGTTTCTGGATTCATGCAGTTGTTTCGGCAGTTCGCCGCTCGGATCGGTGGCGATGAAGTCGAAGGCGCTGCCTTCTTCCAGGCCTGCGAACCCATTCTCCTGAACGATGATGTTTGTGGGCAGGAGCGGATACGTTTTGCTTGCGTAGATGCCGGCGGCGATGCGCTTGTCGCAGTGCTCGAAGCGGTTTCGGATGATGAGGATGTTCCGGGCGCGTCCGTAGCCGCCGAGTGCGTCGGTTTCGCCGTAGGTTTCGACATCGGCGGCCATGAGGGAGATGGGCCAGGCATAGAAGTCCTTTGGTTTTCTCAGATCGCGAAAGGTGTTGCCAATGAGGACATGGCCGTCGCCTTGCAAGCGCACGCCGCCGGTGTTTTCACGGCCCTGGCCGTCAAAGACATTGTCCTGCACGAGCACGCGGCGGGCGGTGCGCAGGCAGAGCACGCCCTGGCTGGCGATGAAACGATTTCCACGCACGACGATGTCGGAGGCCTTGAGCGTGATGAGTTCGTTTTCGCCATCGCAGCGCTCAAAAGTGTTGCCCTGGATCAGCGATCCGGTGGCAGCCGCACGCGTGCCGCTCCAGCCGATTTGCAGGACCTCGTAGCCGTTTTGGTTGTCGAGATGCGGGCGGTCGATGAAGTGATTGTCCAGCACATGAAGCTGCTGCGGCCCGTCGGGCGGCAACTCGGCGGATCCGAGCATCTGACCGATGTTTTGGAGTCCGCGAAAGGTGCAGCCCGCGACAGTATTTCCGCGTCCACGCATGCTCATGAGCCAGAGATGCAGTTGGGTGCGATCAGCAGGATTTGCCGAGCCGCAGTTCTCAAAGCGCAGCCGGTGAAAAAGACAGTGATTGGCCGGTTTCGCCTCGCCATTGCCGACGGCAAAGACCGTCATGTTGTTCTTCGTGCAGTGGATGTCTCGAAACGCGAGGTCATGCACGATGAGGTGCTCGCCATGAATGCGCACGTGCGATTCGCCGGTGAAGGTGACGCTTCCAGGCCTCTCTGGCCGGATCAAAATCGGCGCGTCCATCGTGCCGTGACCTTCAAATTTAAATCCCGCATCCTTCCATGCTCCATCGGCGGCGAGCACGAGTTGATCCCCCGGAGCCAGTTGACCCGAGAGACGATTCACCTCGGCGGCTGAGTGCACCAGATGCGTTTTTCCAGGAAAGAGTCCGCATTGCGAAATGTCGCCCGTTTTGAGCTTCGCGAGCCTCGGGTCGATGGGGCGCTGCAAGTCGAGCCGCAGATGATTTTTCATGCCAGCGTCTGCGATGGCCTTCGCGAGTTCATCGACGGGTTGGGAGGCAAGAAGCCGAAACGTTTGCGTCACCGGCTTGGCCGTCTGCACGCGTGGCTCGACGCTGCGGCCCCATTGCCAGGCGGTGACCGTGATCTCGACAGGAAATCGCGTGCGCGGCGGCACAGGCGTGAGCTTGAGCACATCGCCCTCTGCTTTCGCGGGGCCGGCGACGACAAAAAAGCTCACTTTCATGTCCGAGTCCGTCTTGGCGATGAGCGGAACAGCGCTCGTGCCCGCAAGTTGATCCGTGATGGTTTCAAAGTGGATGCTTTGCGCTGCGCCTTCGCTGTTTGGCACGAGCTGGAGATAACCCGGCTGCACCACATCGCGAATGTCCGCCGTGCCGCGATGCCTCAGGCCTACGCACACCGGCCCCTGCGGCCACGTCCGGTCCAGCGCGATGCGAAACCGCCCGTTCTCCGCGGGTGCCACGGAGCCGCAGATCCATTCCACCTCCGGCGTGCCAGGAGCCATCGCCAGTGGCTCGCCCGCGCCGACAAAACCCGCCGGAATCTGCGAGAGCAGGCCGCCATGAATGTTGAAGGTGATGCCGTCCTCTCCCGTGACCATCGGCACGGGCTTGGTGATGCCTTGATAGAGCATCGGCACCGGTTTCCCCGCCGCATCGAGAAAGCTGGGAAGCTGGCTGGCGGCCCTCCAATTGATCGCGGCCATGCGCTGCGCATCGCGGGCCAGCGCTTCATTCAGATACCACGGCTTCGTCTGCGTCCTGGACTCTGCGGCTTCAGCATTCGGCAATGGCAGACCAGCCTGGACACCATCGGCAATGGTGACTGCCCGCAAAGGACTCCCCGGTTTCTCAGGCAGTCTCGCCTTCGCTACGGCGGTGATGTAATCAGCAAAGTGCCGCGCCATCGCCTCCGTGCAGTCAAAGTGGCCGCTGCCGCCTTCCACGAGCAGGCTCATCGGCCACGCAGGATGCTTATGGCGTTCACGCAGCAGCGTGTCATAGAAGACGAGGTCCTGCCACGTGGTGCGGATGTCCTTCTCATTTTGAAACCACTCCTGCGCCGTGCCAACCGCGACAAGCAGCGGCGTCTCGCGGTTTTTGCAGAGTGTGAGCGACACGGCGTTCTTGATGCAGATGCCCGCGATGCAGCGCTGCGGTGCCGCATTGAGCAGATGATACACCATGCGCAGGTGCATCGACTCCCCCATCGGCAGCCACGGCACGCTCGCCACCTCGTCGTAGCCCGAGGTCGCGGCTAGGCCGTCGAGCAACTGCTGGAGAAACGAGACATGCTTCGCGGAATCATCGAGCGTCTTCACACTCATGAGCCTCGGCGAGCACCACACGATGCCCAGATCACTCGAGCCACAAGCCTCACGAATCGCCGGATGCCCCACGAGCCCGTGCTCGGTCACATTTTCGCCGAGAATGAGCAGGCCACGCAGCCGTTCGCACTTCTCTGGAATCCACAAATAAGCCGTCGTTTTCACCAGGTCGCCCGTCGCATACTCCAACGTGCCGCTCTGCATGAACTGAAATGCCTGATTTTCCGGCGAGCGTCGTTCGGCAGTCAACGCCGAGGCCGCCATGGGCAACAGCAAGCTGCATGTCAGCCATTTCGAAAGCGCTAACCTCATGGCTTCGCGGCGGCTGTGAGTTTCGCCTTGTTCTTCACCCACTCCGCATTCGGCAACGCCTCCCAGACGCGCAGTCTGCGAAAGCTCGCCTCAGTGCCCGCGCCGAGCATGAGGCTGTGCTTCCTGGTGCCGATGAGAGGATTGCTGAGCGTGATGCTGCCGGCGTCCAGCGTGCCGACGACTTCATCGCCTTGGATCTCCAGCACGACGGTGTGCCATTCGTTGAGCTTGACGGGCCTGAGCAGTTTCGCCGTGGGGCCTTTCTCGCGCTGCTTCGTGGCGGGATTGATCTTGTCCGCGTCATACGGAGTCAGGAAGAGTCCACCCTGGCCGAGGCTGAGCGAGATGACATAGTCCTTGGCGTCCGTGGCCTTCACAAAGAGCGAGCGATATTTCCGCCCCTCATCCGGCACGTCGTTCAACCGCACCTCGCACTGGATGATCACGTTCTGATACGGGATGCCAAACGAAGCCGTGGCCGGATGATTCGCGCCGGGGCTCTCGATGCCGCGAAACTCGCCATGGGCGACCTCCCACCGGCCTGACTTGCCCCCGCTGCTGCCGCTGTTGTAGCGCCAGCCGCTGAAGCCGCTCGCAAATCCCACCGGCTTGCCTGTGAATGGAGCGGGTGGCGTGGAGAAGTCCTCGCTCGCGAGCAGCCTGCCGCGCGTGGTCATGAGCGTGTCGGGATCGCCTGCGAGGGCGAGGCTGGTGAGGGTGAGCAGGAGCAGCGTGAGTTTCTTCATCATGGTTCAGGTGGGTTGTTCTGCGGGTCAGGGTGAGGTTGATTCCGTGCTGGCAAGGTCCTGCATCGCCCGCACGGCCATCAGTTCGCAGTTGAACCACATGGGGCCGGGATTTTGCATGAGCCAGGTCTGGTAGCGGCCGGGGGCCTTGGGGTTGGACTGGGTGAGAGTGAGCGTGGAGGCGAGAGCCCGGGCCTTTTCGAGATGAAGCCCGTCGTTTGTCGCTCGGTAGGCGGCGAGATGCATGCGGATGAGCTTTGCGCTGCTGGCACAGACGGGCGCCCAGCAGCGGTACTGTTCCAGCACGCAGGGCAGCATCCAGCGTTTGGTGCGGGCGGCGGCGTTGCCGTCATCATTCTGCTTGTTCGGCGTGGCGGCGGGCGGCCGTGACCAGATGACGAACTGATCCTCGGCAAAGCGGATCAGGTCGAGCGCAAGCCGGCGCTTCCTCTCATCCTGGGCCGCTGTTTCGAGCAGATGGATGGCAAAGTCACCGGCTTCATGCTTTGTGAGGTTCTCATACGGCGGCTGTGGCTGCACGTCCTCGAACTGCCCCTGCCAGTTCCAGGTGCGCACGGGATTCTGCATCATCCAGGCGACGGCCTTGTCGCGCACGCGATCAAAACGATGATCCTGCGTGACCTGCGCGAAGCGTTCCAGAAACTCGATGACGAGCGTGGGGATGAGAATGTTGTCCGTGACGGCACGGCCGTCGGCCGGGGTGACAAACAGCAGCCAGCTTCCGTCCTCGCGCTGCCGCTTCGCGTAGGTTTCGGCGATGCGCCGGGCGGCGTCGAGATACTTCACGTCCCCGGTGGCGGCATGGACTTCGAGAAAGCAGCCGCCACCCTCCGCACCGCAGTTCGTCATGTAGTTCGCGGGATTCATGTGGCCCTTCATCCGTTCGGCGAACATCGTGGGATGGTACGTCGGCGGATGAAAAGCCCAGGCGCTGTCGGCGGTGAAGCACAGGTCGAGAAGGCAGTCCGCGGCCCGGCGGCAGGCCTTCAGGGCCTCCGAGGCATCCGCAGGCGCGGGAGTCTGCGTCGCGTAGATGGCGAGCGCCGCCGCGGCTGCGCCGATGATTTTGGCGGGATAGCGGTAAAGGTGAAACTTCTCCTCCGGCATGCCTGTGGTGAACCAGCAGCGCAGATCCGGCGAATGCACCAGGGTCTCGAGCGCGGTGCGGGCGCTTTCATCCCATGGCATCGCAGGCGCGGGATATGACTTCGGAATCACCGCAGCCCGATGAAAGCTGCGTGTCATTGCCTGGCCGACTTCGCGACCGTTGGTGTCAAGCCCCTGCACGCTGAGCATGGTGGCTCCCGTGTTCAGTTCCGCCCAGACCGGCGCCAGCGAGGCGTTTGGCCGGTCCGCGGTGAAAACGAGCGCCTCGCCTTTCGCAGGCTGAAGGCTGAACCGATAGCTTGCGGCTCCGGGAACGGCTTTGAAGTCGAAGGATGGCGCAAACTGAAACTGCACGGCATTTTGATTCCAGGATGGCACGCCTTCGCGCACCGGCGTGGCGCTCTCCCTGACGGCGCGGCTGCGCAGGGCGGGATCGACCGTGACCCCATCATCGGCGATGACCTGCGATCCAAGGACGAGGCAGGCGAGCGGAACGAGCTGGGGTTTCATGGCTTCGAGGTTGGAGCGGGTGGTTTGAGAGCGCTGCCGCCGTGCAGGTTTTCGCACTGGCTGATCGCCGACTTGAGCGGGGTGAGGATGGCGTTGATGGGCTCTTCGCGATCAGTGATGAACCCCTCGCGGTAGAGCGCTCCGCGTCTTTCGTAGCTGGCGGCCTCCTTCGTGTCACCTTTCTTCAGGGCGGCGATGTAGGGCTGCCGCAGTCCGCGCACGTAACCACAGTGATGCCAGCCGATGAACCAGGGCTGGGCGAAGAGCTTGGTCAGTGTTTCGTGATAGCATTCGCCGAGCGTCTTCATGAACTCGGCGTTCTCGCCACGCAGGGTGTTGTCAGGCCAGAAGGGCTTGCAGGTGGTGTCGCCATTGAGGATGGGCAGACCGCTCTCGCGATGCACGTTGGCGAGCGTGGCCACCTGCTCGTCGGCAGGAGCATAGTATTGAACGCTGATCACATCCACAAGGCCGCGCATGGCCTTCAGGCTGCTGGCAAGCTGCACAGGGAACTTGCGGTCACGGTTCATGTTCAGCTTGTCGCCGAGGATGAGATGATGCGCATCATGTCGGCGGATGCTGTGATGCCGCGCCTCATACCAGCGGCGCATGAGAATGGCGAGGAAGGCGCGGCTGTCCGCGGCGGCCACCTTGGCATCGCCCAGCTCATGCCACTGCGTGCAGGCTTCCAGTTCATCCCACGTCATGGCCTTCACCGCATAAACCGCCGCCGCCTTGGCCACATCGGCGTGTCTCTTCTTCAAAAGCTCGATCCAAGCCTTCTTGCCTGGTGCGGTGGGGGGCAGTGACATCAGCGCATGAACCCAGGGATGCAGCTGCTTCCGGGCGGGACTGAGCCTGGCAAAGGCCGGATTGCCCGTGTCATCTTCAACGGTCCAGGGAGGCCCGTCGGTGTAGGCGTAGCCGAGCAGGCGTGGGTCGCTGGCGCGCGGCTGGACCAGCTTGCTGGCGAGTTCATCAAGCTGTGCGCGGAAAGAGTCGTCCAGGACATCCATGGGACGTCGGGCGAAGGCGGCGACGAGTTCCGAGCGTTTCATGTTCCATCCCCACGGCACCTGGATGGGCAGATGGCAGACATACCAGCCGTCGACAGCCTCCTGCAGGCTGCGAGAGAGCGGGTTGTGGAAGCCCAGGGTGTTGAAGCCCCAGTCCTTGAAGGTGGCCGCCACACGCGCCGCCCATTTTTTCACGGCCACCGAGTCATCGTCAAAGCTGCCGTCCGCGTTGAAAACATCACCGCCATAGGTCTCGCGCACGAACTCGGCGTTGCGCGGGCTCTGCCAGTAGATGGGCTCGACGTGATTGGCGCCGATGGAGAGAAAGCGATCTCCTGCCGGGGAGCGAAACCACCAGACGCCGTTATGCTGTCCGACGCTGACGGCCGTATGGTCCGGCGCGGCGGCGAAGACTCCGCCGCAATGCAGGAAAAGGAAGAGGAGGGCCGGCTTCATGATTTCGCCGCCTGGATAGCCGGGCCTGCTGCTCCTGGAAAGACAATTGGTTCGCGGCGTGGCGAAGCCTCCATGACGGGCCGGCTGATGCTGGCCCCGCACCTCAAGCAAACACCTGCTTCACGACCTTCGGGTTTTCGACGCCGGTGAGGCGCTGGTCGAGGCCCTGGAACTTGAAGGTGAGGCGTTCGTGGTCCAGGCCGGCGGCGGCAAGGATCGTCGCATGCAGGTCATGCACGCTGACCCGGTCGAGGACGGCCTTGAAGCCAATCTCATCGGACTCGCCATGATGATGGCCGCCCCTGACGCCGCCGCCGCACATCCACACGGTGAAGGCATGCGGGTTGTGGTCGCGGCCAGGCTCGGCGCCCTTCTGGGCGATGGGAAGACGGCCGAATTCGCCGCCCCAGATGACGAGCGTCTGGTCGAGCAGGCCGCGCTGCTCGAGGTCGCTGATGAGCGCGGCGACCGGCTGGTCGCTCTCGGCCGCAAAGCCGCTGTGGTTGCCGAGGATGTCGCGATGACCGTCCCAGCTCTGCTGGTTCTCCATGCCACCGCTGTAAAGCTGGATGAAGCGTACGCCGCGCTCGACCATGCGTCTGGCGGTGAGACACTGGGTGGCGAAGTGGCCGCAGTGCTTTTCATCCACGCCGTAAAGCTTCCGGATGTGCTCCGGCTCGTCCTTGATGGCAAAGGCCTCGGGTGCGGCGGTCTGCATTCGGTAGGCGAGCTCGAAGCTCTCGATGCGGGCGTTCAGATCGCTTTCGACGGCTGATCCGGCGAGCGCCTGGCGGTTCAGTCGCGCCATGAGGTCGAGCTGGGCGCGCTGGCGCTGCGGGGTCAGAGAGGCCGGCACTGCGAGGTTGTCGATCGGCGCGCCGCTGGGCTTCAGCCAGGTGCCCTGGAAGATGCTGGGCAGGAAGCCTGCGCCCCAGTTGGCCGCGCTGCCCTTGGGCAGGCCGCGGTTCAGCGGATCGCTCATGACGACAAAGCTGGGCAGCGAGTCGCTTTCGCTGCCAAGGCCGTAGGTGACCCAGGAGCCGACGCAGGGATAGCCCATGCGGGTGGCGCCGGTGTTCATCATGAACAGGGCGGGGGAGTGGTTGTTGGAGCCCGTCCAGCAGCTGTGGATGAAGCACATCTTGTCCACGTGCATCGCGGTCTTCGGGAAGAGGTCGCTGCACCAGGTGCCGCTCTGTCCGTGCTGCTTGAAGCTGAAGGGCGACTTCATCAATCCGCCGACGGATCCTGGGAAGAAGCCCGTCTTGGGGTCGAAGCCCTCAAGCGTTTGTCCGTCCCGCCTGGCCAGCTCCGGCTTGTGGTCCCAGGTGTCCACCTGGGAAGGCCCGCCGTTGGTGAAGATCCAGATGATGGACTTTGCCCTGCCGCCGACCTGCATCGGCACCCTGGGGGCAAAGGGGTTTTGTGCAGCTTCGAGCATGGACGCGAAGGCCAGCATGCCAAAGCCGCCGCCCGCGCGGGCGAGCATGTCACGACGGGAAAGGGTGGGAGGGTTCATGGCGGGTCAGTGCGGTTCAGTTGACGTAGACGAATTCATTCAGGCCGAGCAGCACCTGGCAGTAGTCCGCCAGTGAGGCTCCGGATTTCAGGAAGGCGAGCCCGGCATCCAGTTCAGCCGCCGCAGGGTTGCGGTGGAAGCAAAGTTGGTAGGCGCGGGTGATTTGTCCCGGCGTGTCACCTGCGGCTTGAAGGCGCCCTGCCAGGCCTTCCGCCCAGCTCCGGGCCTGCGGGCTGTTCATCAGGATCAGCGCCTGGGGGGCGACGGTGGTCGTGGGGCGGGCTCCCTGGCTGACGAGGGGTTCGGGAAGGTCAAAGGCCACCAGGCTGCCGATGAGCTGGCTGCGCTTGATGTTGAAGTAGATGCTGCGCCTGCGGCTGTTTTCATCGCGAGTGCCGGGGCCGAACATGGTTTCATCGAGCCGGCCGCTCACGGCCAGCATGGAGTCGCGGATCGCCTCGGCCTCGAGACGGGAGGGGACGAAGCGCATGAAGAGCGCGTTCGCCGGGTCGGCCGTCTCCTTCGCCGCATCGCGTGAGCTGCCCTGCTGCCAGGCGCGGCTGTTCAGGATGAGGCGGTGGATGGGCTTGAGCCTCCAGCCCTCGGCAATGAGCCGCCCGGCGAGCCAGTCGAGCAGCTCGGGCTGCGTGCAGGGCGTGCCGGTTTTGCCGAAATCGTTGGGAGTGGGCACGAGTCCGGTGCCGAAGTGATGCTGCCACAGCCGGTTGACGATCACCCGGGCGAGCAGCGCGCCCGCGCCATGATCCACGTCGGTGATCCAGTGCGAGAGCGTGCGGCGTCGGCCGGTTGACTTTGAATTCGCAGGCGGCCGCCACTGCCAGCGATTGAGGTCCTGGGGCCTGGAGAGCGCCTGCAGGAAGCCCTGGGCGGCCTCGCGCTCCTTCATGTCCGTGCTGCCGCGCTTCAGGAGGTAGGTCTTGTCAAAGAACGGGCCTCCCTGAGTGTGCATGACGATGGGATCATAGCCTTCCGCGCAGATCATCATGCGCGTGGCGTCCTTGACGGGCGGGGTGTTTTTCTTGTCGTCCATGGTCGTGACTGCAGAGGTCACGCGGCCGTCGGCATGCACATCCACGTTCATGCGCGTCGTCGTCGTGAACGTGCTGAGCATGGCGTAGTAGTCGGCGGTCGGGATCGGGTCGTACTTGTTGTCGTGGCAACGGGCGCAGCCGATGGTGAGGCCGAGCATGGCGTTGCCCGTCGTGCTGAGCATGTCGTCCATGGCGTCGTAGCGAGTGCGCTCGACTTCATTGGCGGTGATCTGCGAGGGGAAGACGCCCGCGCCGAGGAAGCCGGTGGCCGCCAGGGCCTGCGGGTTCTTCGGCTCGTATTCATCCCCGGCGAGCTGCCATTTCACGAACTGGTCGTAGGGCATGTCCTCGTTGAACGCCCGGATGACGAAGTCGCGGTAATGATAGGCGTGGGGCCTGTCATAGTCCTGCTCGAAGCCGGTGCTCTCCGCATACCGGGCCACATCCAGCCAGTGCCGCGCCCAGCGTTCACCGTGGCGCGGGGAGGCGAGCAGGCGGTCGATGAGGACGGGCAGCTCCAGGGTGTCCGGTTCAGCGGGGGGCGGCAGGCCGGTGAGATCCAGATGCAGCCTGCGCACCAGCACGGGCTTCGCCGCCGGCGGGGCGAAGCTCATTCCTTTTGCGTTCTTCAACAGCAGCTCGTCGATGCTTTCCGCCTGCACCTTTTTCAGCGGCAGGAAAGCCCACCACTGCCTGTCATCCTCGGTGACCACGCTGGCATCCTTCTTCGGTTTTTTCCCGGCGATCAACGGGGACGAATACGGCGCGCCGTCGTCGATCCAGGTCGCGAGCCTGGCGATCACGGTCTCGGGCAGCTTTGGGCTGCCGTCGGGCATGTTCGACTCCTTCTCGTGGCGGATCAGGGCCATGAGCAGGCTGCTTTTGGAATCAAACGGCACCACGGCGGCTCCGTGTGAACCGCCTCGCAGGAGATCGTCCCGGGTGGTCACATCAAAGTCGCTCTTCACCTTTTCGCCACCATGGCATTTGAGGCAGTGCTGTTTCAGGATCGACGCCACCTCACCGTCGAAGAGGCGCAGACCGCGTTCCATGCGCCTGGCATGATCCGACGGCAGGTTCGCCGCCAGCGCGGTGCTGGCGGCCAGGAGCTGGATGAAGATTCGCATGACTCCATCACAACGATGGAAGCCTATGCCGTATTGTGTCTCGCTTGTGTCGGATCGTGGCAGATGACCTTCAGCAGGGTTGTATATTTTTTTGGTTTCGAATCAATGTCCCCAAGCGCGATTTGATCGCTGGGATCTGATTTTGTGGAAACCTCAGCGTGAGGAAGCGAAGGTGGCTTCACGACGCGATGACAGCCTGCAGCCTTCGCGGGAGGTCATCTCGTGTGAGAAACCTCCCGCGTCTCTGGCGTCATTCATTGTTGCCGCAATGCAGCGGTGGTCCTGCGGCTTATTTCCGCCACTGCCAGGCTTCGTCGAAGAAGCCGGCGTCGGCGATGCCGCCCGGAACCCGGCTGGTCCTGGGCTGGCTGATGTCCACGACGGCCCAGTCAGGCAGCTTGGCGACCTGGCGGGCGTTGTTGAGGTAGTCGTACTCGCGGTAGGTGAAGCTGCTGTTGATCACGACGTAGCGTTTCGGATTCAGCGGATTTGGATAGACCAGGACGGGCGCGTGGGTGGACGCGTCGTAGGTTTTGCCGTTGGCGGTGAGCTTGCCGTCGGCCCATTGCACGGGAAGCTTGGCGATCACCCGTGCGAGCACGGCGTTGCTCTTTGGATCGCCCCAGAGAACGAGGTTGTTCGCGGCGATGTCGGCGTCGGTGACGGCCTTGTCGTCCTTGGTCGGCGCATCGCCGCGGAACTGGCGGCGCCATTCAAAGGAGGCTCGATCCATCTCGGCCTGGGTCCAGGCGCCGAGCTTTTCGTTAAGCGCGGCGCCGGTGGGCTTCACAAACAGAAAGCTGTCCATGAAGGCGTCGTCGATGGGGCCGGAGAGGCCGTGCTGCTTGACCAGCCTGCCTGTTTCGTGAGCGGCGGCGGCCTGCTGCCATTTGCCGCCGCTGCGGCGGAGATGGACGACCCAGGAGCGGTCGGTCTTCGGGCGAGCCACCTGGAGGGCGGTGCCGTCGATCTTCACCGTGGGTTTCTCACGGACGCTGATCGGGCAGTGGCCGGCGGGCATGTCGAGGGTGAGGGCGGTGACATTCTGGGTCTTGACCGTCACCTCGGCGTCGCCGGTGATCTCGGCGTGGACGCGGGTGCGCTCCCACTGCTTCTCCATCTCGTCCACGGTGACCCAGTGCATCTTGTTGTAGCGCAGGAACCAGGTGGCGAAGTGGATTTCGCGCGGGCTGCGGTCACGGCCGGCGGCGGCGATGTCGGCGAGGCGTTTTTCGACTTCGACCAGCGAGTCCGGATGAATCTTGTGCGCCGTCTGCGGGCCGATGATGTGGGTCATCTCGATGTCCTCCATGCGCAGGTATTTCTCCATGATGTCGGCGGCCTGCTTCTGTTTGTCGATCTCACCGCTGTAGGCGACGGTGGGCACCTGGAAGAGGTTGAGGGCGCTGTCGGTGGCGTTGTACCAATGCCAGAGCGTCTTTTCGTAGGCGGGGATTTTGCTGACGTCCTCGCTCTGGAAGACGTTGAGGAACTCAGGGGTTTCGGCGAATCCGGCGCCCGGGTTGGCGGCGCACCATTTGTCAGCGTAGTTGACGGCGAACTGCCAGGCGGCGGCACCACCCATGCTGAAGCCGCGGACGATGGTGCGATCCTCGTCGATGGCGTAAAACTTCTTCGCGTGGTCGAGCGCCTCGATCAGGTCCACCTCGCCGGCGAACTTGTTGGCGCAGCAGTAGCGGCCGTAGGGGTGCAGGACGAGGGCGTTGGCAGGGGCGATCTGGCCGGTCTGCTTGCGGCGCTGGTCGATGAAGGAAAGTTCGCTGAGGGTTTCACCACGGCCGTGGCACCAGGCGTCGAGACGCGAGGGGGCGCCGCTGTAGCTTTCCGGGATCACCATGCCGTAGGGCTGGACGGAGCCGTCGATCTTCGAGCGGTAGCCGCGGACAACGAGACCCTTCTGGCGGGTCCAGGGATGCTGGCCGTTCTTGAGCTGGTCGGCGCGCTGCCTGCCTTCGGCGAGGATCTCCTGCGCGGCCTTCAGCTCGGCGAGCTTGTGGACCTCGTTGTATTGCAGGGCCCAGGCCACCGCCTTGTGATAAACCTCGACATCGGGCAGCAGGTCGGCGAGCAGCGGGTTCTTCGCCTGGGCCTTGGCGGCGGCGTCGATGGCGGCGCGCAGATCGGCCAGGCCGTGCTGAAGCGCCTTGGCGTCAGCCTCGGGCACGGCGACGCCGGGAGGCGGGATCGGGCGGACGTTGTCGGCGAGGTTGTCCTTGGGGCCGTCGGCCAGGACGACAGGAGCGAGGAAAAGAGGGAGGTAACGCAGGAGCATGGAGGATGAATAAAAACGGGGCTTGAGTGGAATCATTCTGATTTTCTTGCCCGGGGCTGGAATCGTGAAGCGGCGGTACTTGCGCCCGGGATGGGCCGGGTTAAAGCGCTGGGGTGCATCAAGCCTTCGTTCTTGGCGCGGGGTTGGGCGAGCGGCTTCGGCCGCTGACCGAGCAACTGCCGAAGCCTCTCATCCCCGTCTTCCACAAACCCCTGATCACCTATGCGTTTGATCATCTGCTGGACGCGGGTGTGGAGCGTTTTGTGGTGAACACGCACCATCTGCCGGAGGAATACGGAAGCGCTTTTCCAGAAGGGCTTTACCGTGACAGGCCCGTGCGTTTTCGCGAGGAGCAGCCTGTGCGGCTGGAGACCGCCGGCGGCATTGCGAACGTGCGCGACCTGCTGGGGGATGAGCCCTTCATTGTTTACAACGGCGACATCCTGACCACGCTGCCTCTCGAACCGCTGCTGAAGGAGCATCGTGACCGCGGCAACCTGGTGACCCTGGCCCTGCGCAGCCACGGACCGGCGCTGCACATCGGCTATGACGCCACCTCGCGCTGCGTGGCCGACATCCGCAACATGCTTGGCACCGGCAATCCGGGCACGCATCTGTTCACCGGCATTTATGTCTGCAGCCCGGCTTTTCACGCGCATCTGACGCCGGGAAAGGTGGAGTCGGTGATCCCGGTTTTTTTAAAGGCCATCCAGCAGGGCGAACGCATCGGCGCCGTGGTCCTGGATGAAGGCGACTGGTGGGATCTCGGCAGCCGCCAGGCCTACCTGGAAGCGCATCAGGCCCTGGCTGCCAGCGGCCGGGCGCCTGCGGCGGCGGTGCATCCTCAGGCGCAGGTTTCTGATTCGGCGCGGCTGAAAGGGCTCAACGTCATCGGTGAAGGCGCGGTGGTGGAGGCGGATGCGGAGCTGGAGGACTGCGTCATCTGGCCCGGGGCGCGCATCGTTGCCGGCGCGAGCCTGAAGCGCTGCATCGTGCGCCGTGGCATCACGGCGTCGGGAGTTCACGCGGACGCCGACCTGTGAAGCGATTTGAGGGGGTCTCGGTGTGCGGCGTCTGCAGAATCTGTTTCAGTTCCTCCGGCACTGCCTTCATCGCTGGCTTCTCGCGCCCTTCCAGGGCGCACCCCAGGTCCGGTGATGGTTAGGCCTCAGGGTCCGGTGGTTCTCGCTCGCCAGGCCTCGCTTCACCACCGGCTGTTTTCCGGCTCGGCTTGATGAATCCGGCATCCTGACAAAACATCGATCCACCCATTTCCCGGGTGAAGCGGAGGCGCTTGCCCGGTGCCGGATGAATCGATCGACCGTTCCCCCAAACATCTGCCTGACTGCTGGCGTTTGTGCAGCCTCGTTCGCTTGACCTTGAGGTGCCGGGTTCGCCGGACATAGCTGCCATTCTGTTGGAGAAACAGCCT
>CAZXPU010000064.1:0-30654 GCA_964642905.1 uncultured Prosthecobacter sp. | reverse complement strand
CGGTGGTCACCGGCTTATTGAGGAAGCTGGAGAGATAGTCGCCGATCGTGTAAGGGATGACGAAGTAGCCGTCGGCCAGACCCTGCATCAGGGCGGAGGCGCCGAGGCGGTTGGCGCCGTGGTCGGAGAAGTTGGCCTCGCCCAGGACGTGCAGGCCGGGCAGGTTGCTCATGAGGTTGTAGTCCACCCAGAGGCCGCCCATCGTGTAGTGAACGGCGGGGTAGATGCGCATCGGCTGCTTGTAGGCGCTTTCGCCGGTGATGCGCTCATACATGTCGAACAGGTTGCCGTAGCGTTCAGCGATGGTCTTCTGGCCGAACTGCTGGATGGACTCCGCGAAGTCGAGGTAAACGCCGCGTCCACCGGGGCCGACACCGCGTCCGTCATCGCAGGCTTCCTTGGCGGCGCGGGAGGAGATGTCACGCGGTGCAAGGTTGCCGAAGCTGGGGTATTTGCGCTCGAGATAATAATCACGAGCCTCTTCGGGGATCTGCTGGGGGGATTTGCCGCAGTCGGCGGCGTTCTTGGGCACCCAGACGCGCCCGTCATTGCGCAGGGATTCCGACATGAGGGTCAGCTTGCTCTGATAGTCGCCGCTGACGGGGATGCAGGTCGGGTGGATCTGGGTGTAGCAGGGGTTGGCGAAGTAGGCCCCCTTCTTGTGGGCGCGCCACGTCGCGGTGACGTTGCAGCCCATGGCGTTGGTGGAGAGGTAGAAGACGTTGCCGTAGCCGCCTGTGCAGAGAAGCACGGCATCGCCGGCATGGGCCTCGATTTTGCCGGTGACCAGGTCGCGCGTGATGATGCCCTTGGCATGGCCGTCCACGACCACGACATCGAGCATCTCGGTGCGGGGATACATCTTCACGCCACCACGGTTGATCTCCTTGTTGAGGGCGGAGTAGGCGCCGAGCAGGAGCTGCTGGCCGGTCTGGCCGCGGGCATAGAAGGTTCGGCTGACCTGGGCGCCGCCAAAGCTGCGGTTGGCGAGGCCGCCGCCATATTCACGGGCGAAGGGCACGCCCTGGGCCACGCACTGGTCGATGATGTTGACGCTGACCTCGGCGAGGCGGTGGACGTTGGCCTCACGGGCGCGGAAGTCGCCACCCTTGACAGTGTCGTAGAAAAGACGGTGCACGCTGTCGCCGTCGTTCTGATAGTTTTTGGCGGCGTTGATGCCCCCCTGGGCGGCGATGGAGTGGGCGCGGCGTGCGCTGTCCTGGAAGCAGAAGCACTTCACCTGGTAGCCGAGTTCCGAGAGCGTCGCGGCGGCCGAGGAGCCGGCTAGGCCGCTGCCCACGACGAGGACGGTGTACTTGCGCTTGTTCTTCGGATTGATCAGCTTCGAGTCCTGCTTGTGCTTGGACCACTTCATGGCCATCGGGCCGGAGGGAATCTTGGAGTCGAGAGGCATGGCGGAAAGGGGAGGGGCGGATTCAGGAAGGGACGAAGGGCGGACAGATCAGCGGCCGTAGCCAAAGAGCCAGATGGCGACAGGGATGGAGCAGTTGCCGACCAGGATCAGCGTGGCATAGGCGTGGCCGAGGGCCTTGTAGACCGGCGCCGTGCGATGGGTGGTGAGGCCGAGGGTTTGGAAAAGGCTGCTGACGCCGTGGCTGAGGTGGCTGTAGAGAAGCACCATGGCGATGATGTAGAAGAGTGAGGCGGGCGCCCAGGAGAAGCCGTCAATGACCATCTTGTAGACGTTGTGGACGGTCTCGCCGTGCAGGTCGGTCTTGTAGGCGGCGCTGTTGAAGTCGTTGCCGGCACGGACGGTGAAGTGAAGCAGGTGATAGATGATGAAGGCGAGCAGGGTGAGGCCGCTCCAGATCATCGTGTGGGAGGCTTTGGAACTGACCTGGGCCTTGTGCTGGCCGTAGGCGTCATTGCGGGCGGCTCGGTTCTGACGGGTGAGCTGAATGGTGGCGGTGATGTGAATCACCACGGCCGCCAGCAGGCCGAGGCGGGCGATCCAGACGCCGCCGCCATGCAGGGCGGTCTGCAGCATGTGGCCATATTCATTGATCGCCTCCGGCCCGGCAAAGACGAGCAAGTTGCCAATCATGTGACCGAGGACGAAGAGAACCAGTGCGGCTCCAGTCAGGGCCACAAGGATTTTCTTGCCGATGGAGGAGGCGTAAAAGCGGGAGAGAGAGTCGAGAACAGCGCTCATGGAGAGGGAATTCATCATGGGCATACGGCATGTCTAGGCAAGCGGCACCTCGATTTTTGCGATGAATTTTGCGCCTGCCTTTGTTGAATCTAAATCGCAGTTTGCCGGTTTGCCGGAGTTTGCATCTTTTCGTGCTGTCCAGGAGGTTAAATTGATCATTTTCTTGCCGCGATAATCCACACAGATGTCACGTTGACCTTGCTCCTGTCTCCGCCAACCTCCGCCGCCTCACCATGCTTCGACCGATCTTTTTCTGCCTCTCCCTCCTCGCCGCCGCCACGGTTTCCGCCCAGACCCCGGCTTCACCACCTCCGGGTCATGATCATGGGGTGGAGATCCCAGGCTTGAAAAAGGAGCTGTTCGCCGGCATCACGGCCGATGACCTGCTGCGCCCGGGCAGCGAGCCTGGAAGCGTCAAGGTGACGCTGGTGGCCACTTTCAACGCGGCCAACTACGGCATGAATTTCAACGGCTATTCCCATGGCAAGGCGGTGCTCACCATTCCCGTGGGCACGAAAGTCCATGTGACCTTCATCAATCCGAGCCCGGTGCCTCACAGCGCCATTGTGATTGATCGTCCTGACACCAAGAAACTGCAGGTGCCGGAACCCTGGTTTCAGGGGGGCGCGACTCCGAAGCACCTGACCGGCCAGACCATGGGCAAGTCTGAGTTTGATTTCGTGGCGGACGAGGCTGGGGAGTATGCCCTGGCCTGCGGCTTTCCCTCCCACGCCGTGGCGGGGCATTGGGTGGCGCTGACGGTGAGCGCGCAGGCCAAGGTGCCGACGCTGCAGTTTGGCGACCAGCCGGCGAAGGAAGTGAAGTGATCTAGGCTTGCCGGATCAGGCGGAGGCGGCCGGTGTTTCCACAGCGGCGAGGTCGCGGTGGTAGAACACCTTGATGTATTTCATGCCCTTCTGGTCGTCGAAGCCGCGTTCGAGAAGCGGATCGGCTTCACCGGCGGCGGGTTTGACATGGATCTCCACACCGGTGTCGAGCTTGAGCACGGCATGGATGCGTTTCTTGGCTTTGCTGACGTCCTTTTGCGAGATTTCAAAGCTGGTCTCCAGGGGGCTGCCCTGCTCCTGTTCGACGCGTGAGCGATGCTCCTGAAAGCGCTCGATGGTCTCTGGCTTGCGCAGCACCTGCTGCTCGAATTCCTCAAGGTCAAAGCGTTCGCGGTCCTCGAAGTAATCCAGGGCGTCCTTGGCGGCGCGCGCGGTCTCCCAGGGCGGGCTCTCCTCCTCCGGCGGGCGAGATTCCTCCAGGAAGGACACGGCCATCTTGGCGTAGGCGTTGGTCAGGTAGGCGGAGTCTGGAATGGGCTCCACGCCGAGGAAATCACGGGACCAGAAGCGGGCGTCGGAGCCCGAGCGGTCAAAGGTCAGCACGTAGTAGCCCTTGCTGCCCAGGGTGTCGACGATCAGGCAGCCTTTGTCGATCTTCTCCGGGTGGATGCCTTCGACCGTTTTGATCTCCAGATCGTCGTCGTGCGCGGTGATGGTGAGGAAGGGGATGATGCTCTCGGACTTCAGGACGCAGATGCCCTGGACAAGCTCGCCATCGACATGGATTTCCTTGAGATGGATGATGCAGAGATCGCCGGACTTGATGTTGGGATGGTTCGACTTGGCGTGCAGGCGGCGGGCGATTTCGACGCCGCGCTGAAGAAAGGCGGAAGGCGTGGCGAAGATGTCCCTGGCGCAGGTGTTCAGCTCGTGCTGGTCGAGGGCGGCGTGATGAGTGAAGCGATGGGGAATGAGGTTCTTGAACGGCTTCAGGAAGATGGCCGTGAGCTTCTCCTGCTCATCCTCCGGGATGTTGTGCACGGCCCGTGAGGTCTGCAGCGGCTCACCGCGCTGGGCGTGGCCGATCTTGGCAAGAACGAGGCGGGTGGCGGAGGCGGTGTCGAGGCGTACTTTCACGGGCATGGCGGGGCGCTTGTCCTAGTGTGCGACCGTTCCGCGTCAACCTCCAAGGGCGTTCACCGGTGAATTTCCCGCCCTGCTAATCCATGGCCTCGGTCCAGAGGCCGGGCAGCATCATTTCGTCGCGGGGAAAGAGGTCTGTGTTGATGGATTTGAGGAGAGCACGGTCAAACTCCGGCCCGATGGACTGCACCTTGGCGCCAGGGCCGATCAGCGGTGTCAGCAGCGAGTGCAGGTCGATGCCTGCCCTGCGGTAATGCGCCAGGATGCCGGCATCATGGAGCCTTGCCTGAAGCCTGGTGCCGTCCACTCGCAGGGGTTCGACCGTGCCGATGCCGATCATGCCGCCGAAGACGGAGAGGTGGGGGAAGACTCTGGCCATGGTTTCCGCCACACGCGGGGTGGGCAGCCAGGTCACGGCCATGCCGCCCGGCTTTAATCTGGACTTCAACAGTTCGAAGTACTCCTGCGAATACAAGGTGCCTGAATGCGCGCTGGTGGGCCGCAGAGCGTCCGCCTCGATCACGTCAAAGCCTGTCTTGTCGCGCAGCAGCATCATGCGTCCGTCGCCGCCATAGATCCGGTTTCGAGATTCCTTCAGCAGTCCCGCCACGACCTCCCGGCCGGGGTTTGCGGCGACTGTCGTCAAGGTTTTCATCTGGGAGGTCACAATCTCCGCGCACCAGGCCTCCTGGGTCTCCTCACGGGCCAGCATGGCGTGCAGCGTGTCTCCGGAACCCAGGCCGATCAGGGCCACGCGCTGCGGATTGTCGTGAAGCAGCACGGGCAGGGCGCCGAGCTGCGTGTGCACACCGCCGTAGGGGATCCAGCTCTGGCCGACGCCATTGATGAAGACGCCCATGGGTTCATCCCCGGCGCCTTTTTTCAGCACGGAAACACCGGAGCCATCCTCCGCAAGAATGATGTGTTCCGCCTGGGTGCCATGCACCCGGGCCCAGAGATGTTCCTGGCCCGGCAGCAGCAGGAGCAGGGCGGTTGTCGCCAGCAAGGATGCCAGACGCCCGTGACGGAGGGTGCCAGCCACAAGCAGGCCACCGCCGAGGACGGCGAGCAGCCTGAAAACTCCCGCGCTTCCCCAGGCAGGCAGCAGGATGCCGCAGACACCGGCGGCGCCCGCCATGCAGCCGGCAATGTTCACCGCCTGCAGCAGGCCCGTGCGCCAGCCGATGCGGCGGGCGTCGGTCTGCGCGGCCTTTTGCATCCAGGGAAACCCGGCCCCCATCAGGAAGGTGGCTGGGAACATGACCAGCAACGGCACGGCCAGATGCAGCAAGGGATAGAGCCAAGCTCTGCCCTCATCCTCCTGGCTCAAGTCACCCTTCCACAGGCTTTTCAGCAGCCGGATGGCGGAATCCGCGTCCACCGGTTCATAACTGCCCAGGTAGGCAAGGACAGGCGTCAGAGTGAGAATTTCAAGAAGCAGGGCCACCCCGCAGGCGGCAAACAGCACCGCCAGGCCCTGAATGCGGAGGAACAGCTTCCAGGCATCGCGTGGGGAGTTGATCCATCGGGAACCCCAGAGAGCTCCCGCCCCCAGCCCGGCCAGGTAAATCGCCAGCAGGGTGCCCAGGGTGTGCGCCGACGATTTCGCCAGGGCTCCAAGCACGCGTAGCCAGACCATTTCCGCCGCCAGGGCGGCGAAGCCCGAGATGAAAAAGATCACGAGGCAGACGGCGAATTTCTGCGGCGATGCCTGCCCTTGTTCGGTCGCAGGGGGGCCGGCGGACATGGCTGGCACCGGTCCTGGCTTCCAGAGGATTGGCAGCATCAGCACGGCGCAGACAGCATTGCCCAGTGCCGCCCAGCGCAGGGTTTCCTCGATGCCCCCAAGCGGCAGCAGCACCCAGGTCACCAGCAGGGCGCCCAGTCCGGCGCCGAGGGTGTTGGCCGCATACAGTCCGCCAATCTGGCCTGCGGCGCCGGGCGTGCCGTCCGTCAGCGCTCGTGCCAGGACCGGTAGCGACAGGCCCATCAGCAGGGTGGGCGGCAGCAGACAGGCAAACAGCACCAGGGCCAGGATCATTCGCGACTCCACCAGCACCGTCAGACGCACATAAAGCAGGTCGTGGAAAAAGGTGCTGCTGTAAAAGCCGAACAGGCCGATGAGCAGTTCCGCTGCGGCAAAGAGCAGCAGGTTTGTGCGAACGGTGGCACGGTCTGCTAGCCAGCCGCCAATCAGGCTTCCCAGGCCCAGGCCCGCCATGAAGGCTGTGACGATGATCGTCATCGCCGCGACATCCCCGCCGACAAAAAGCACCAGCAGCCGCTGCCAGGCGACCTGGTACACCAGGGCGGAGATTCCGGAAACCAGGAACAGGGCCAGGACCAGCCATCGCAGCGAAGGGCGCATCCAGGCGTTGAATCACAAAGCGTTGAAGCCAGCAAGAGGGTGTGGCTACACAGGCCTTGTGGCGGAAATTGCCACGAGGTCAGCACCCTGGTGCGAATGCGAGGCACGGCTGTTCACGCGGGCGCCTAACTGGCGAAAGGTTTGACAGAGCCAAGGAACTTCACCTAGCCTTGAGTTTGGTAAAAACGCCGTTCCTCATGAAAACCGCCCGCCTTCTGCCGCTGCTTGCCATCTTGCTGGTCTCGAGCTGTTCAACGACTGAGAAGAAAATCAGCCAGTGGGAGGGCAAAGGCAACCAGGCCGCGCTTTCCAAGGTGGCGCGCCAGTCGTCGGAAACGCCGCAGCTTCGCCGCAAGGCGCTGGAGAGCCTGGCGCGGCTTGACTGGAAGCCGACCAATCAGGAGCGGCTGGAGATTTACAGCCTCATCGCCTCCGAGCAGGGCAGGGAGGATGCCGTGACTGCCACCAAGGAAGTCTCGCAGGAGGCTTTTGGCGGCATCAACGGCGACATCCTGGCAAGTTGCGGACTGCTTTCCGAGGATGGCAAATGGTCGGACCGGGCCAAGGCGACCGAGCTTTACGCCCGGTTGAAGGCCGCGAACAAAAAAGCGGTCAGCATGATTCTGTGTCAGGAGACGATTTCGAGGCCCGACATGCGCACGCGGGTGCTGCTGCTGGCGATCAAGCTCGGCATCGAAGGATCGGAGGCCGACCTGAACGCCGTGCTCAAGGAGTATGGCGACAAGCCGATGGCGGAGGACTACCTGAATTCAGGCTCCGACCAGCTGCATGAAGGCGGCGTGGCCTGGGCGAATTCCCACGGCTACCGCGTCGCTTCCGGCCAAGGCAGCCACCGCTCAGCCTGGGGCCGGTTTTGAGGAGGCAGGCAGGAGATGAAGCGAGGCTTGGCGAGCAAAAACCACCGGATCCATGGGGCCTAACCATCACCGGATCTCGGGTGTGCCCTGGAAGGGCGCGAGAAGGTTCTTTTGGAGCATGCTGATTGCACAAGGTTGGCGATGGCTATCTCGCGTCCTTCCAGGACGCGGTGAAGGTGGATCGTGGGTGGGCGTTGGGGCCCGGTGGTTCACACTCGCGACGCTCGCTTCACCACCGGCTTGTCTCTCTCGGGCCTCCGGCTCGGAGGAAACCGGGCTGTGCATCCTTGTGGTCACGCGAAAAAGGCTCAAGGCAAAGGAGCATGACGCCGAGGCAGGGGAGACTTTCGGCACTTGGAAAACCCATCCACCTCGCCTGAAAAACGGGGTGATCCCGTGTTCTGTCACGTTGCGGCATTCATCATATTCCAGGGCCAAAAGCTGGCATTAAGAAAGGATAATTAGCAATGCACCCACGCTCACTGAACCGAAGGTGAAAAAAAGGAGGCTGTCTAACGAGCGAATAGGCATGCAGGCGGCAATGAAATTGATGATCAGTGTGAAGATCAGCACAGCTACGGTTGCTATCCCTCGCCCGAGTTGCTCAAAGCCACCTTCAGCTCCTGCGAGTCTGTGACGGAAGGTGTTGTCTATGACGATGGCTCCTATCAGGATCACGAGCGGTAAAAACACACCCAATAGCAGGCGTCGCTCAATGGAAGCCGGAGCATGATCGGCGGGTTTTTCGTTGGTTTGGATTTGAGCAACAGGTGGAATCGGGATGTTGCGACGGAGAAGCTCATCACGTGCAGCATCTAGGGCAAGGAGCGTCCAATCCTGAGGCTTGGCAAACATCTCCAATAGTTGCTGGTTTGTCTTTTCGGTCGTTAGTTGAATGATCTTTTCTTGTGTGTTCATAAAGACTGAATGTGAACTTGATTGATGGGATTTGCATATCGTGCATTGGTAGATTTCAAATCAGCTGGTGATTTGGACATTTTATTTGCTGCAATTCGCTACTTGGCTGAGGCTTTTCGGATGTCCTTTAAGGGGTCGTATTCGAGGTTGGGTGAGTTGTTCGGACTGATTGTGGCCGTCACAAAGAGTGCTGCGCCCGATTCACCGTCGAATGGGTAGAACGCTGCGGCTTCAATCTCGACCGCAGCAAAAAAGTTACGGGATTTGTTCCGAACATAGAACCGCGCCTTCTTCCATGCTCCTGATGACAACGCTTTGTGTTCTTGCATGATTCGTGGCTTGTAGCCATCAGCAGGAGCAAATGTCATAAACTCCTCCTCGCTCACGGCCAACTCACTGCCGTTGCGACCTTCAATTTCAATCTTCCAATCAAAGGGCTTATAATCTCCAGCATCCGGAGCGCGTGTAATGTGGACAAACAGATCAGAAGGTGTGGATTTTTGAACAGGTTTGCTTAACAAATCCAGATGAGCTTCCAACGCCGGAGCCTTCACAATGACCCGACTGTCGAGATGATAGGTGGGTTCAGCTTCGCGCTTCTTCAGCAGATGAAACACAATCGGATTTTTGGCGTCAGGCTCAATGAACTCGGGCTCCCAGAAGCCTGCATATTCAAAATGCCCGTTGTTCCATGACTTTCGTCTGTGATAGCCATCCTTGCTTACCAGCACTCCCAAACGTTTGCCTTCAATTCCCTTGATGATGAAGAGACCGTTGGCGTCCGAAGCCAGCTTCTTGTGACCTACACCATCACCTCCATAAACCGCAGGTGTGCCGACCCACTCAAGTTCAATATCCGCTCCAGCGACAGGTTGATTGTTTTCATCAAGCACTTTGCCATAAAACTCTATCGGGGTTCGCCACTGGTATGACGGGTCTTCTACACGCAACCGCCCTCGCTCAACCCATCGCGGATCACTTAACCCCAAATAGGGGGTGCGTGCAAATGGCTGTTTCATGGCTGCCGAAGCAGCAGGAGCGTTCTGTTTTGTAGCTGGCTTTGACGCATTCGGAACAGCCTGTAGCGGCACACTGGCCTCCGATGGAGGGATGTATGGACGCAGCAGACGCCATCCCACCACGAGTGCCAGCAAGCACAACGCAATCACAGTAAGATGACTTTTAAATGGTTTCAATTCGCTACTTGGCTGAGGCTTTTCGGATGTCCTTTAAGGGGTCGTATTCGAGGTTGGGTGAGTTGTTCGGACTGATTGTGGCCGTCACAAAGAGTGCTGCGCCCGATTCACCGTCGAATGGGTAGAACGCTGCGGCTTCAATCTCGACCGCAGCAAAAAAGTTACGGGATTTGTTCCGAACATAGAACCGCGCCTTCTTCCATGCTCCTGATGACAACGCTTTGTGTTCTTGCATGATTCGTGGCTTGTAGCCTTCAGCAGGAGCCAGTGTCATAAACTCATCAGCGCTCTCGGCCAGGACGCTGCCGTTGCGGCCTTCAATCTCAATCTTCCAATCAAAGGGCTTATAATCTCCGGCATCTGGTGGTCGCGTGATGCGGACAAACAGATCAGAAGGCGCGGCTTTCTGAACAGGTTTGCTTAAGAGATCAAGGTGAGCCTCCAGCGCTGGGGCTTTTACAATGATCCGACTGTCGATGTGATAGGTGGGTTCGGCCTCACGCTTTCTCAGCAGACGAAACACAATCGGGCTGTTGCGATCTGGTTCGATGAAGTGTGGCTCCCAAAACCCAGCATACTCAAAGCTGCTCATGTTGCTCTCCTTGCGCCGGTGGTAACCCTCCTTGCTGACCTGGACCGTGATCCCTTTGCCTTGAACTCCTGTGAGTGAAAACAATCCATTGGCATCACTTATAATGGTTCGGTGACCGACGCCATCACCCCCATAAATGTCTGATGTTCCGCTCCAAGCGGTTTCAATGCTGGCACCCGCGATGCCCAGCCCATTTTCATCAACCACTTTGCCAAAGAACTCTATCGGTGTGCGCCACTGGTATGAGGGGTTTTCTACACGCAATCTGTTTCGCTCAACCCATCGCGGATCGCTCAATCCCAAATAGGGAGTGCGTGCAAATGGCTGTTTGATCGAGTTTTTAGAAGGGGTAATGACCTGTTCTGTTGACGGCTTTGGCGTATTCGGAACAGCATTCAATGGCACCTGCTCTTGCGTTTTGGTGACACTTGGGCGGGACCACCACCACCCAGCCACAAGTCCTAGCAAGGACAGTGTAACAAGTGCGAGATACTTCATTTTGGCGTGTATGGCTGGCATCAGTTGTTGTCTGAAGCCTGAAGCAGAGGAATTTTTGGGTGGGCGAAGGATAAGGCTGGTGACCCTTGCGAGGCTTCGGAATCAGTCAGCGCTGGGATGGATCAGCTTCAAGATTTCTCGATCCTGGCTTCGGGTTGTAATAGCCTTCGATAACCGCAAAGTAATCACCACCCGCAATCATTTCTGTTTTAATTCGAGCAAATGTGTTGTCGTTAAAACGAACGAAATAAGATTGCCTCGAAAAATCTTTCCATTCTGACTGCGGTAGTAAAGCGCTCATGTCGATAACATCACTTATTTTATAACCAATGGCCGGTGCTTGAAATTGGAAGATATCGCCTGAAAGTTGCAATCCTCCGTCAATTGCCTTGATTTCATATTTCCAAGAATACCTGCCGTCTGCCGTGCGATCATTGTCCATTTTGCAAGAGATGGATAAGCGATGTTTTTCACCATGGCCTGGGTCTAAAGAAACTTCAACAGCCTCCCCGCTTCGATTTAATCGAATAGATGTGTCACGCAGTCGTATGAGCGGTTCGATTAATCCAGGCTTGAAAAGATGAAAATTGATTGGACTGCTTGGATCAGGTTTATGAATTCCATCACCCAGATCTGCTGCATAATCAAAGCCCTTCTCAGAAACCATGCCAGATATCTGATTGGGAAAAATGTGATAAAATCCAGGCTTGTTCACGCTGACAAATAAACTCATTCCTCGTGTGCTCAGGCCGAAATTTCCTGTTGTGTCACTAATTGTAGTCAACTTAGTGGTTTTTCCACTCATTGATGTGCCGGCAGATCCGAGAACCGTAGCTCCAGCTATCGGCACTCCATGTTGATCGAGAACGCGACCGTAAAATGTGATAGGTGTTGCAAAAGCTTTCAGCGCCTGCTCGGCAAAGCTTTGACTTTTGCCCAGGGGGTTTATTCCTGATGAGATGTTGCCAGCGTTGTTTGCACTGGGGAAACCTTCCGATACTTCGTTTTCGGCTTTGCTATTCCCAAGGCTTGACTTGGAGGTCTGCTTCTGGCTCGGTATAAGCAATAAAAAGCAGGTGTAAAAAAATAAAGCAGCAAGAGCGATGAAAAGGATGTTTCTCATGACATTTAGTTTGGGCGGGCATCAATTTGAAGTTGCCTCAGGACTTTTGTGTAGAAGTCAAATGTCTTTTGAATTGAGTGCACCCATTCAGCGCTATGTTCATCTGAAAAATTGTAGTTATCCATGCTTTCAGAGAACTTTACACTACCTGCTGTAAAGTCTGTGTTTCCAGCTGGTTTTGAAAGCGACTGTGCCACATATGCCATGGATTCCGGGATCTTTTTTACTTGTCTTCCGCCAGTCAGGCTGAGTGTGCCGACACCGGGGGCGTTCCCAAATTGGATGTTGCACCACATTTTCTGTCCAATGCCATCCAAGCCTGGAGGGCTAATCAAAGTGGCTCCATAGACATCGCGAGGAAAATGGGGAAAATATGACCAAGAGCGGCTTGTGAAAAACGAGGGAATTTTTTCCGGCTTGTTTCGTTCATGATTAAACTGCCATGCGCGCATCGCAAAATCCTCGGTCAGGTAGAAATTAATGGCTGTGGTGGCCATTGGGTTAAATTTGTTGTAGAGTCCAAGGCTGTTGGTTTCTGTATCAGAGGCGGTGTCGGGTGTCTCGCGGCTTGGGTATTCGCGTTGGCTCGTTCCGTAAGCCATGTGGGCCATGGCCGCGTTGAACATCGCGTACCTCGATACTCCTGACATACCTGCCCGAAAGGCGGCTCCTGTCACGACGTTGCCCATGCTATGCGCCATCACATTCTTGACATAACCAGGCGGCAAAGAATTTACATAACCCGCAAGCGCCTTGCCTGACAACCAGGCCCGATATTCACTGTCATTGTAAGTTAGGCGTCCGTTGGTGGGATTCAGTTCTGCCATAAAGTCCGTTGCCGCGCTGAACGTGGGCCAGCGGAAAGCGGAAAATCTACCTTTGTACCCATGATGCCAAAGGCGTTTGAAGGTTGTTTGCGCCCAGTTTTGAGTTTCCTCATAATCCATGCGCCACCCATGAACATGAACGATGTATTGCTTGGTTTCGTCGGGGTCCGCCTCGTAAGGATACCCCGAAATGTCGCTCGTATGAGACAATACGGGATCCGGATTGTTACCCGTCACCCATGCATCAGGAATGTCGCCCGGCTCAGCATAAGGCTCGGCAACCTTTGCCCGTTCAAACATGCTGCGAACATCCATGAGATTGAGCCACACGCCTGGACCCATCAGTTCTGAAGGCGCTCCAAGATTGACCACAAGACTGAGTTTTCCTTTGCCTGTCTCGCAGCCTTCGAAAAGAAAGCATAATTGCGATTCCCCCATTTGTATATGACTCCAATACTCAGTAGATAGGTAAGCAATGGAATTTCCTTTAACATCCAGGTAATCCGGTGCTTGCGATCCCGGAGAAGCAGAAAACTGCTGGGTTTTGGCGGCAGTATAGTCTTGCAAATAAGCTAGTGATCCACCCACATCAGTAGCTCGGTAGATGCGAACTCGCCCACTACCTTGAGTCCATTTGAAGCCGATTCGGGCCTGTCCATTTTTCGCCTTTTGAATCAGGTAATTGGGTAATGTGACATGCAGTCGGGTGAAATCCTCCAAATCTCTTATTCCATCGATGCCGGCATAACGCCAATCAACACCTGTATAATCTGGCTTGGTGGTTTCATCTGTTTCAGGACGGTTGTCTGAATGGGGGTCATAATCATTATTAATCCAGAATCTGAAAGGTTTTGCCTGAGTTGCGGTTTCCCTGCTTGAGATGGAGCCGTCACGGTTGGCGTCGACCGCGATGTCAATGGAAGACAAGCCGTTTAGAATCCTTGTCGCTTGAGGCTCTGGCGTCTGTGTTCCAAAAACTTTGGCGATCTTGCTGCTGCCATTGAAGTCCATCAGAGCATGCACCTGCCGTCTGTTTGTGGGGAGTTGTTTGGTGCTTCCTCCGCCTCTCACCTGCCATTCCACCCCGATTTTCCATTCAAATGCCCCTGGACTCCATTCCTGCGGGGGAAATCCCTGGAACTCCGCTGTATCCTTCCATTTGTTATCCTGGCTGAGCCCAACCCAGTTTGTATTGACCCGGTGCACAAGCCTTTCAGGGTTCATTTGCGCAAAAACCCCTGCCACGCCTTCGGTGCCAAGGTCCACTTCGCGCATCTGGACATTGTAAAAGGAGACGTCTGTCGGCTTCACTCGGACTTCCAGGGTCATGCCCACGCCTTGAGAGGCTCTGGGATAGGTTAAATCACCAAGCTTGATGGCCGACTCCGAAGCCGGTTCAACGACACTGAATCTTTGTTTGGCAATTTGCGGCCTGTTTTTCAGTGTCGGATAATAATATGGAGTCATGCCGCCGGTGTCAGGGTCCCAGAAGACAAAGCTTTGTGAATAGGCCCCCAGGGTCATGCTCAGAGAGGGTGAGCATGCCTGGCTGGCAAGCTTCAAAAGCTGCACCGTTGAGCTTCCGCGCAGGGAGGAGTCTTCAAATTGGTCCGTTAAAAAGGCATTCAGGCCTTGTGGTTTGACCGCCACCCAGGCTTCCTCGCCGACTCCGAACTTTCGTCGTGCCCTGTCTGAAGGGTATGACGAAAGCGCCTGAGTTCTCACCCAGGGAATGACCATGTCAAAAGTGCTGGGGCACATGCTGCTTCTCAAACCCACAGGTCCGCCGTAGAATTGCCGGATCGGAATGGCAAAGGTGACGGGTGCGTCCACCAGAATGGCGTTGGACTCCCCTGAGTGGATCGTGAATTCAAGCGTGCAGTAAACTTCACGCAGCCCTGCCAAAAGACGATCTTGAACCCCCAAAGTGGTCGAAGGGGAAAGGCGCACCGTGTAGGTTTTGCCGGCCAGAAACGGCCAACCTCTCTTGTAAAAATCGGAAAGATAAGAGAACGTACCGATTTCAGGAAAACTTCTGTCGCCCCGGGTATTCACCAGGAGATTGTCATAGTTGGTGTCGTACATATTGTCCTTGTTGGTCAATATCACAGAATAGTTGCCCGGGATCAGGATCCCGCTTCCTGTGGTGATCGAACAACTCACGCCGAGCCTGACCTCCGGGGCCTTGAGCACGGTGGGTGGAAAGAGAGTGGAGTAATCCGGGGCGGCTGAAGCATTGCCTGATGCAACACCTCCAGGCTGATTTAGCGTGATTTTTTTATCCAGGGGATCCGACCCATATTGATGTTCCATAAAATCGTCATCACCATCACCATCGGTGTCTGCATTTAGTGGATTCGTTCCCAGCCGTTCCTCCTGCTGATTGTCTAGGCCGTCCCAGTCAGGGTTAGCGTCCGGGTCATTGTCATCCTCCTCGTCTGTCAGATTGTTCACTGTCGCGTCAAAGTAGCGTGATTCCCATCCATCGTTGAGGCCGTCTCCATCCGTGTCTGGATCGAGTGGATCCGTACGATAAAGGGCTGTTTCCTCACGAAAGGACAGTCCGTCACCATCTAAGTCCAAGGATGGATTGGGCTTGCTGCCTGAACTGAACGGGTTGCTGCCCATTTTCAGTTCCAGAATATTGCTGACGCCATCGCCGTCAGAATCGCGATTCAAGGTCTCGGGATTGTCCGGATAGCGCGGGTGGGTGCCGTTTTGGTATTCCTCCAGGTTGGACCAGCCGTCATGGTCGGGGTCAATCAGGGCGAGGATCCGGTTGCGCGCGACTCTGGCCGTGTTGTCCGAGGTGGGGATGGCGATCACGGAATGGGAGGCGGCGGTGATGGGATAGTCAGGCAGATACCCTTGAGGGGCGCGTTCATTGGAGAGATTGTTCAGCAGCACCCAGGCGGATTCGGGCAGATCATTGATCGAGGTGGCTGGATGATAGCCAAAATGCTGGGGGCCTGCCTCGGCGTCGAGGGCGCTGGTCTTGTTGAGCAGGTGCGCTGGCATTTCGTTCTGGGCGGCCTGGACTTCCCAGGCATCCGGCAGACCGTCGGCGTCGCTGTCCCCGGCTGGGATGGTGACGGTGAGGGTGCAGGTGCTGCTTGCGGACTTCAGGCCTGCGGGCACGTCACTCCCTGGGATGGACTTGAGCGTCAGGTTCAGGGGGCCTTTTTTCCAGGTCGGATTGACATGCAGCAGCGCGATGCCCTGGGCGTCGGTCATGGTGGGTGGCAATGTGTTTTTGAGGTGCCAGTCCTGGTTGGAGGAGCTGCCTCCGCCATTGCCCCAGGCCAGAAGGGTGAGCGAGTCCGGAGCGCTGGCCGTGAGGCGCTGGCCAGCCAGCGGCCAGGAGCCTCCAGGGCCACGCAGCACGGTTCGAAGACGCAGGGGCTGGTCCATGGGCTGGAGCGCGGTGGCGCTTCGTTGTGCTGCCGGGGTGAGGATGTCGATGGCATAGACGGGCTTTTTGCCCGCGTTCAGGGGATCGGTGCCGGTGGTCAGCTCCATGGCGTCCGTGAATCCATCCCCGTCCGTGTCACGTCCGGAGGTTTCGGCATAATCGGGCAGCTGCGGATTGAGGTTCTGCAGGTGTTCGTCCGCGTTCATGAGGCCATCGTGATCGGGATCAAGTGCGGCGAGCGCCTGCCAGTAAAGGGCTGCGGCCTGCTTGTCGATCCAGGCGGCGCGCCGGCTGTTCCAGGTGGTGGCTGGAGTGGCGGCCAGGGTGGTGGGGAACTTGGCCTGGGCGATGGCATAGATGGGGACGAGATGGCTGCTGCGATCCATGGGCTGGCCGTCCACCGTGGGCACATAGTGGAGGGGGCTCCAGCCCTCCCAGACTGAAGAGCCCGGCGTCAGGCGGTCCAGAACCTGCCTGAGCGCTTCAAGCTCGGCGTTCAGCCGATCATCTTCCAGGGTCAGCGCAGCGCGCTTCGTCTTGATGGCGGCTGTGCTGCCGGTGAGTTCCCCCAGTTCCGTTCCAAGGGCGCGACGACGGGTCGTGATGACCTCGGTGCGGCTGAGCAGGGCAGCCCTGGCATTCGGCAGGTCACTGTCGGCTGCATCACGCCAGTCCAGGTCGTTGGCCGCCTCCCAGGCGGTGGGAATGCCGTCATCATCAGGATCCTTCGCCTTGGGCAGTTCCAGGGCTGACAGGCGCATGCGCAGGCTCTCCGGAAGACTATCAGGCAGCGGGTCGGGAACAATGAGAGGTGGAGTCCGTTGTGACAGCCAGCCGAGGTAGCCCAGAGGAAGATGGTCGGAACCCTGCATCGTCTGCAGGGTGGTCGAGGCTGCGTGAACGATGCGCGCCGGGTTGAAGAAGCTTGCCGGGATTTTTCCGTCGTTGATGGCGGCGGTTTCATGCAGGGCCCGGCGCAGCAGGCCATCGTTCATCCAGGCGGCATGGCGGCTTTGGCGGCTGAGGATGCCGCCGGCTGCGACGATGGCGGCGCTCTTTGGAGGGGTTCGTGTTGTCACCTTGTAGGTGGCCGTCTTGGTGGCCGAAGGCGGAGCGCTGGAAGCAACGAAGGGATGGGTGGCCACGGCCAGCGGGTCATTGCCCCTGCCGCCCCAGGAGCAGGTCAGCTCCTCGAGGGTGAGCAGGCCGTCGCCATCCGGATCGGACACGGCGTCGGCAAAGTAATACTTGTTCAGCCTGCCTGGATAGGCGGCGTTCCAGGCGTCCTCCATGACGTTGGTCAGGCCGTCGGCGTCAACGTCGGTGCTTTTGGCACGGTCACGGAGATCACGGCCGGCGAGGTACTGATCCAGGTTGCGGACACCATCGCCGTCGAGGTCGCCGTCTGCGGTGATGACCAGGGGGAGATACATGGCCTCCACCAGATCCGGGATGCCGTCCTGGTCGGAATCCGTGTAGTCGGCAAAGAAGTAGTCGTCGTTGGCGGACCACAGGCCCTTGCTGACGATGCTGCGCAACTGGAGGGTGAAGAGCGGGGTGGACGGGTTGTCGGTGCTGCCGAGGGTAAGTGTGGCGGTGCGCGCCTGGGTGACGGGGGCGGGGGCCAGAAAGGTGATCGTCAGAGATCGTGAGGCATCCGGTGGCAGAGGTGTGCTGATAAGATTGTCCAGACGGAAACGGGCGGCATCAGGTCCTGACAAGGTGACGCTTAGACCCTGGAGAATGTTGGTGCCGGTGTTGGTGAGAACCAGTGTTTTGGTGAGCTCAGACTTGGTGCTGGTCGCGCTTTTGCTTGGAAAAGCCAGGATTGAGCCGTCCGCATGCTCGACATGGCGTGGTCCTCCCGAAGAACCGGGGTCCGGAACGGTCTGGGAAACGCCCAGCGAAAACTCTGGCGTCGAGGGTTCCCCGGCTACGCTTTCGTCACCCTCCTGGGAAAGGACCAGCCCGGTGGGTTCCAGCGGATCGGAGTGATAGGCATTGAGTTCTTCGCCGTCCGTGAGTCCGTCGCCATCCGTGTCCACCCCCAGAGGACTGGTCCCAAGCTGCACTTCATCCGCGTCAGAAAGGCCGTCGCCGTCACTGTCAGGCTCACCGGGGCTTGTGCCGAGCGCCTGCTCCTGCGCATCGCTGAGGCCGTCGTTGTCCAGATCCTCGGGGAAGGCGTCCAGGACATCCGGGATGCCATCGCGGTCGGTGTCAGCAGGTGCCTCGGACTCATCGTTGACGCCGTTGCCGTTGTGGTCGTTCCAGAGCCTGGCGTCGGAGGGATGGGAATCACGATCCCCGGTGTAGCCGTCACCATCAGCGTCCTCGTCGCCTGCGCCATCAGGGGCGTTTCCTGTCTGTCCTGTGCCTGCGGCCATGGAGGCTTCGGCATCATCATTGACGCCGTTGCCGTTCCAATCGCACCACAGATCGTTGGAGCCGGGGTGTGAGTCCTGGAGGTTGCTGACGCCATCCTCGTCCCAGTCTTCAAGCTGATCATTGCGGCCGTTGAAGTTCCAGTCGTTGAAAAGCGCTGGATCCCCCGGATGCGAGTCTGTTGAGTCCGAGGTCCCGTCGCCATCAAGGTCGGCCCCAGGAAGCTCGGCGTCATCGTTGACGCCGTTGCCGTTGCGGTCGTTCCACAGGCCGGGGTCCAAAGGATGGCTGTCCTGGCTGTCGGGCACATGGTCGCCGTCGGAGTCGGGAATGTTGAGCGCTGACAGGGGATTGGGATCCACAGGGTCCTTCAGGCCGTCGCCATCCCAGTCATCAGGAGAGGCTCCGGGACCGAGGAGAAGCGTGTTGACCGTCAAGCAGCCATAGAAGGCGTTGTAGTCGGAGATGCCGTCGGCATTGCTGTCCGGGGACAGGGGGTTGGAGGCTGTCACCATGACTTCATCATGGTCACTGAGGCCGTCATGGTCGGTGTCAGGATTGAAGGCATCGGTGCCCGCCGCAGCCTCCTCAACATCCGGCAGATGATCGCCGTCGGAGTCCAGGAGCGGAGCTGGGACGGATTCGGGAGGAGTTTCGGGCGTCTCCGCAGGAGCGGAGGTGTCATCGGGCTCGGAGGCGAAGGCGCGGGGAGAACCCGGGGGAAGCGGCAGGGGTGGCTGGAGAAGCTGGGCGATGAGCAGGCCGTGGAGGAGGTGCCAGCGTCTTGACCGGGATCGCAGACGGCCTAACCAACAGGAGTGATAAGAGTTGGCGGGGAGGGAGGAGGAACAGGCCTGGGGGGAGAGGGGGCGAGGATCCATGGAGTGCACCCGGGGAAAATCGGGGCCCCACATCTAAATAAACGGCTGAATAAAAATAGTCGGCAAAACTACCGACAATCAGACGAAATTGTATTAATGCGGCGCAAGCTGGAACACGCTCTGAAAGCCTGTTTTGATATCATCTCTGCCTGCCAATGGTGAGCTGTAATGGTCGCCCTGATCGCCGGGGGGCTGATCACGGTTGGATCATGTCAGATGCCGTCCTGCACGACAGCTGCTTCTGCGGTGGGAACTTGGTTTTCTTCCACCCGGGCTGGAAGAAAGGGCATCATCCCCCTGTTCACGATGCCCGGATCAGCAGGTCAGGGCTGAGGCGAGCAGGTCGTTTTGCAGGGTTGGGTCGGCGCGCAGGGCGGTTTCCGGCGTGGGTCGAAGGGCGGGGGTGATGAGGCCCTGGGCGCCGGTTTTCAGAACGACGGTCTCCAGCGCCTCGGTGAAGGCGGAGACGGCCATGCCCTCCTCGTCGCGGTCAAAGGTCAGGCCGTTGAGCAGGGCGACGTGTTCATAGCGGTCGATCCACTCCGCAGCACGGGTCTTGTAATGCTGGAGGACGACGCGCAGCAGGGACTCGGCAGCGCGTTCCTGGGAGTCGCGCAGGATCTGGTAGGCCAGGCAGCGGGCGACATCCGCCGCCGCGGCGACGAGGCCGGTTTCAACGGCGCCGGGGTCGAGCTGGCGGTGGCGGTGTTCGTAATGGAAGCCGAGGTCCACCTGACACATTTCATGGGTGCGCAGATGGCGGTGGACTTCGCAGAGCATGGCGACCTCGAGGCCCCAGGCGGAGGGGATGCTGAAGCGGGAGAGCGTGCCGATGTCTGCGGCAAACTCGCCGGAGAGCGGGTAGCGGAAGCTTTCCAGATGATCGAGGAGGGGCTGCGGCCCCAGGACCTCCTGGAAGGCCTGGACGAGGGGGAAGATGAGCAGTCGGGTGACTCGGCCGTAGAGGCGGTCGGCGACGCGGCTGTAGTAGCCCTTGGCGAAGCGGTAGGCCATGCGCGGATGAGCGACGGGATAGACCAGCTTGGCGAGCAGGCTGGTGCCGTAGTTCAGGATGTCGGTGTCATGGCTGACGACGATGCCGTCATGGCCCTTGGCGCGCAGGTAGGTGATGCCGGCCCAGATGTTGGCGCCCTTGCCGTGGGCATGGGCGCCATTGACGCGGTCATGAACGGACTGGAGGGCGGGGCCGTCGTTCCAGAGAAGAGTGAGGGGCTTGTCACCGATCCATTCACGGCACCTTGTTCGTGCGGACTGCATCTGAGCCTCGTCCATGCCGTTCATGCTGAGGATGACCTCGGCGATGTAGGGGACTTCGGCGACCTGGCGCAGGATGGAGGGGAGGGCGGGGCGGGTGACCTCGGTGTGCAGGGCGGGCAGCAGAAGGGCGACCGGCTTTTGCTGTGTCAGGGCCACCAGTTCGGCCTCGCGGGCGGTGCTGTCAGGCGTGGCGAGGTGGTGCAGCGTGGGCAGGCGCGCGTGCTGATAAAAGTCGGCCATTCGAGGTCGGGAGTCGGGAGCGGGGAGGGTGAAGAAAAGGGCGCCTAGATTTGCGAGGCGGCGTCTTTTGGCATCACGGTGTCGCCCGCGTCAACTTCCGATGTGGAAATCTCTTCCGTGACCGGGTCTTCGGCCGGGTCGGTGGCTTCGTTTTCGATCTCGATGGTCTGGCGCATCTGCCGGGAGATCCAGGGGCGGACGAGGCCGTAGATGAGGTAACTCACGAAGAGGACGGAGGGCATCCACTGCCAGTTGCGCACGCTGAAGGCGACGAGGATGATGGAGATGAGCACCCAGGCGGGGGAGCGGCGGGTGCGCCAGTTGACGGACTTGAAGCTGGGGTACTCCAGGTCGCTCATCATGAGGTAGGACAGCATGACCATGAGGCCGGCGAGGCCGTATTTCCAGGGGCCGATCTGCTTCTGGCCTTCATCGAGCCAGATCATGAGGAGGGTGAGGGATGCGATGACGCCGGCGGCGGCGGGAATGGGGCAGCCGCGGAAGTGCTTGCTATTGGTCTTGTTGTCGCAGGCGGCGAGGCAGTTGAAGCGGGCGAGGCGGAGGGCGCCGCAGACGAGGTAGGCGGAGGCGATCAGCCAGCCTAGGCCGGCCGGGGTTTCGATGTCCTTGAGGACGATGTCATGGACGAGCAGGGCGGGGGCGACGCCGAAGCTGACGATGTCGGCAATGGAGTCGAGCTCGCGGCCGAAGGGGGATTCCTGGCCGCCGAGGCGGGCCACGCGACCGTCGAGGACGTCGAACAGACAGGCGGCCAGGATGGCGATGATGGCCCAATAATAATGTTCCGTGATCTCGCCTTCGCGGCCTTTGAAGATCTGCAGGATCGCGACGAAGCCCGACAGGATGTTGCCTGCGGTCATCATCGTGGGCAGCACATAGATGCGGGGTTCGCGCTCGATCATGGGAGGGGAAGTGTAGCGCGTCGGACGGGCTTGCCTAGGCGGAATCTGGGAAAGTGCCGGTGGCTGGAGGCGCTGGCAAGGTCAGTTTGAGGTCTTCTTTTCGGCCTCGGGCAGGGCGATGTTGGCGATCCAGCGCGCCTCCGTGAGGGAGTCGGTGTAGGTGCCGGTCTCCGCGGGTTTGAAAATGCCGTTGGCGCGTTTGATCCAGTCCTCGGCCCCTGGCACGTCCTTCTTCTGGAAGGCGATCGCGGCCTTGCTGAAGTAAAAGGCGGGGGTGTCGTCCATGAAGGTGAAATGGGTGTTGAGGATCTGTTCCGCCTCGGGCAGGTGATCCTGCTTCACCTCGCAGACGAGCTTTTTGAAGAGCACCATGTGACGGTACACGAGCGGCAGCTTGGGGTTGTCGTCGAGCAGCTTCTGGAAGGCGAGGGCGGCGGCGGGCCAGTCATGACTGACGAAAAGGATCTCTGCCTTGTTGAAGAGCAGCGGGAACTCCCCGGGTGAGAGTTTGAGAGCCTGGTCAAAGCATTCCCCGGCCTTGACCAGGTCACGGAGGGCGCTGGTCATGTAAAGCGAGCCGCGGATGTTGATGAGCTCGGGCCGGTCGGGATGCCTGGCCTCCAGGGCGTCCAGCTTGTCCATCGCCTCGGCGTATTTCTGCGTCTGCATGAGCTGCTGGATCTCCTGGGCCTGCACGACCACGTCGGGCGGCAGCGGGGCGCGAGCCTGCTGGGCGTTCAGAGGGAGGAAGGTGAGCAGCAGGGCAGCGCAGACACGGGATGGGCTTAATTGCATATCTGGAATAAAATACGGGACGGTCTTCCGGCAGGCAAGCACGGAGCCGCCGCAGGCTTTTCAGCGCCTTTCTTGACTTTAGGTCAGGAGGCGGCATGACATCCGCTCCCCAACCCCACATGCCTCAAGCTCCCGAGAAAAAATACTGGGTCGTCCGCGGTTCATCCATCCACAGCCGCGGACTCTTCGCCAGGACCGACATTCCTGAAGATGCGCCCATCATCGAATATGTCGGTGAGCGGATCACCAAGGCGGAGAGCCAGCGTCGGGGCAAGGCGCTGGAGGAAAAGGCGCGCAAGACCGGCGGTGCCGCCGTCTACATCTTCACCCTCAACAGCCGTTACGACATCGACGGCGGTTTTCCCGGCAATCCGGCGCGGCTGATCAATCATTCCTGCGAGCCGAACTGCGAGGCGTACATCATCAAGGGCCGCATCTGGATCTATTCGCTGAAGGCGATCCAGAAGGGAGAGGAGCTGACCTACAACTACGGCTTTGACCTGGAAACCTGGGAGGAGCATCCCTGCCGCTGCGGCAAGCCTTCCTGCGTGGGTTACATCCTCGACAAGAAGCACTGGAAAAAGCTCGGCCGCATCCTCGGGAAGAAGGCGGAGAAGGAGAAGAAAATCGCCGAGCTGGAAAAACGCGCCGCCGAGCTGCAGAAGGAGCTGGATGCCGACAAACCGGCACGTCCTGCCGGCAGCGCCAAGCGCAGCCGCAAGAAACAGGCCGCCTGATCCGAGGCGGCCACGGCCGTTTGCTTGAGCGGAGACAGACGGGCCTGATGGCGGCGTTATGCCTTCATGCGTTTAATGATCCGTTTTTTCTGCTTTTTGTTCGGCGTCACCTGCCTTCAGGCGGCCCGGCCCAACGTGGTCATCATCCTCGCCGACGACCTGGGCTATGGCGATCTGGGCTGCTACGGCCATCCCCGGTTCAAGACACCGCGCATCGATCGCATGGCGGCGGAGGGGGCGAGGCTGACCCAGTTCAACTGCCCGGCTCCTTTTTGCGCCCCGACCCGCGCCTCGTTGATGACTGGACGCCAGCCCTTCCGCTGCGGCATGACGCAGAATCCAGCGCCGGATGGCGGGCCTGAGGCAGATGGCCTCTTCCTGCCGAAGTCCGAGGTGACGCTGGCGCAGGTGCTGAAGCAGGCGGGTTATGCCACAGGCATGGTCGGCAAATGGCATCTCGGCCACAAGCCCGGCACGCTGCCCACGGACCGTGGTTTTGACGAATACTTCGGCATCCCCTACTCGAACGACATGCGTCCCGTGCAGGTGCTGGAGGGAAAGCAGGTTGCGGAATATCCCGTGGTCCAGGCGACGCTGACGACCCGTTATGCCCGGCGTGCGGCGGACTTCATCCGGCGGAGCAAGGACGGGCCGTTCTTCCTCTACTTTGCCGAGGCCATGCCGCACAAGCCGCTGGCCGCGTCCGAAAAGCATTACAAGCAGGGGGCGGCGGGGCTTTATGGCGACGCCCTGGCGGATCTGGATGACAGCGTTGGCTGCGTGCTGGACGCCTTGAAGGAAACCGGTGTCGATCAGCAGACGCTGGTTCTTTTCACCAGTGACAACGGCGCCTGGTTCGGTGGAAGCTGTGGCGGCCTGCGCGGCATGAAAGGCACGAGCTATGAGGGCGGCTACCGCGTGCCGATGATCGCCCGCTGGCCGGGCCGCATTCCCGCCGGTCATGTCAGCGGCGGACTGGCCACGATGATGGACCTGTTTGCCACCGTCCTGAAGGCTGCGGAAGTGCGGATGCCGGATGACCGGGTGCTGGACGGCCGTGACCTCATGCCGTTGCTCACCAGCGATGTCGGGTCGGCGCACGAATTCATCTTTGGTCATCAGGGGCCCCGGCTTGTCACGGTTCGGGACGCCCGCTGGAAGCTGCATGTGCTGCCGTCGAGGATGATGGTCCTGAAGCCCGGGGCTGATGGTCGCTGGCAGGACCCCCGGGCCCCGGATGGTGTGACGATCCTGGCGCCCTTTGAGCAGTACAACCTGGACGCGCCCCCGGGGCTGACCACAGGGGGGGAGCCGAAGGCGATGCAGTTGTTCGACCTGCAAAACGATCCCGGTGAGCAGAAGGACGTGGCGGCGGCACATCCCGGGGAGGTGATGCGCCTGAAGGCTGCCTATGACGCGATGAACCGGCAGGTGCCGGAGGTCGCAGAGGTGAAGCGTGCGCCCTATCCAAAAGTTGGGAAATAGCCAGGGCTGCGCATGAATGATGGCAGAATGGATGATGCGATCCTCGGGTGCCATTCTTCGAGCGTTGGGAGGATGAATCAAAAGCACGAGGGAAACGGACTGGCCGGGTTATTCGTCAAGATGCCGGGTCAGTCGCATGCCTTGCAGGACATGATCGACGGCCGCTTCTGGAAGCGTTATTCCGGGCCTGCATGTCACGTTTCATCGCCGCCTTTCTCGCCGTTTTCATCCTTTCACCCCTGGCCGCCGAGCAGGTCGGTCCGTGGGATCTCACGATGCTGAAAAACACCGTGCCCGCCATGAAGTGGGTGCGTCAGGACCAGCCGATTCATTCGCTGACCTACGCCGGAGAGAAGTATCTGGGCCGTGACACCCGTGTGTTCGCCTTTTACGCCTCGCCGAAGACCCTGGGGCAGCCGGTGAAGGAGGGGGCGCGGTTTCCAGGCGTCGTGCTGATCCATGGCGGCGGCGGAACCGCCTTTGCCGACTGGGTGCATCTCTGGGCCAGGCGTGGCTATGCCGCGATTGCCATGGACTTGAACGGCTCACGTCCTCCGGAGCCCGAGTTTGACGCGAAGACCGGACTGGCCGTCGGCAACGGGCATCGGGGCGAACGCAAAAGGCTTCCGGACGGCGGGCCGCCTCACGGCGGGCCGGAGAAGTTTGGCAGCATCGGCGGCGACACCAGTGACGACTGGCCCTTTCATGCCGCCGCCAGCGTCATGCGGGCGCATAGTTTGTTGCGCAGCTTTTCCGAGGTGGACCCGGAGCGAACCGCCGTCACCGGCATCAGCTGGGGCGGCTACACGACCTGCCTGGTCGCCTCCCTCGACGATCGTTTCAAGGCGGCCGTGCCGGTTTACGGCTGCGGTTTCCTGCATGAGGGAGAATCGGTGCAGAAGCCGTCGATCGACCGGCTGGGCGACCGCGCCGCGCAGTGGGTCAGGGAATATGACCCGGGTTCGCTGCTGCCGCGCTGCCGGGTGCCCATCTTCTTCGTCAACGGCACCCATGACATTCACTACCCGCTCGACAGCTGGATGAAGAGCTACGCGGTGGTGCCGGGGGAGAAGCAGGTGCGCATCCAGATGAACATGGCGCACGGGCATCCGCCCGGCTGGGCTCCGGCGGAGATCGGCCTGTTCATCGATTCCAAATGCATCGGCGGCAGGCCGCTGCCGGTTCCTGGAAGACCGCGCATCGAGGGGGAGGACGTCAGGCTGAGCGTCAAGACGGTCGCTCCCGGCGTCTTGAAGAAGGCGGCGCTGCATTACACCACCGACACCGGCCTGCGTTCGAAGCGGCAATGGACCACGGTGGAGGCGGCGGTTGCCGTGCCAGTTGTTGAAAACGAGGGCCTGCGTCTGCAGGTTCAGGAAGTCAGGGCTGCCCGGCCGCCTGCGGGAGCCAACACCTGGTTCATGACGGTCACGGATGACCGTGATGCCATGGTGAGCACCGAGGTGCAGTTTCAGTAGGCGTCCCGGGACCCGGGCAAAAAGAAAGCGGAGCCGGATGCCCGGCTCCGCCTCGGAAACAAGTTGTGCGGAGGTTACTTGTTCTGCTTCTCGAACTTGGCTTTGCACTTGTTGCAGCAGAAGGCCACGGTTTTGCCGTCCTTGCCAGTGGCGGTGATGCTGGAGTCAGCGGGTTTGCCGCTGATGGGGCACTTGTCAGCAGCCAGGGCTGTGGAGGCGAGCAGGACGAGGGTGGTGAGCAGTGTTTTCATGGAGATTGCGTGTAGGTTCATGCGGCGTCTCCAGCCTGAAATGGCCTGAAAATCATGCACAGGCTACCCTGCCGGGTATCGGTTGTCGATCTTTTCGTTAGACCGGTCCGGGGCGAAGGGCTGCTTGGGGAGTCCTGCGGCCTTTTTTCGAGAGACAATCAAGAGAGCCGGGATTTTTGTTTTGCGTTGTCGTCGGGGAGGGTTTGGGTGCCGTTCCTTTCCTCATGAGTTCCATCCCCACTGCCTCGATCTCCCCTGAAACCACGCTTGCCGAGGTGCTTCGAGCCTATCCCGGGGCGCAGAGGGCGCTTTTTGCCAGGTATCATGTCGGTGGCTGCAGCGCCTGCGCCTACCAGCCGACGGAGACCATTGCGCAGCTTTGCGCGCGCAACCAGCTTTCGGTTCCCGAAGTCATCGCGCACATCGAGTCCAGTCATGGCGAGGACATCCGGCTGCAGATCAGTCCGAGGGAGCTTGCGGAAAGCCTGAAGGCGGGGGCCGAGCTGAAGCTGCTGGATGCCCGGACGCGTGAGGAGCATGAGGCGGTGAAGATTCCGGGGGCGGTGCTGGTCACTCAGGAGCAGGTGCAGGAAGCCTTCAGCAGCTGGCCCAAGGAAACTCTCATCATCCTCTACGATCACACCGGCGGACGCAGCATGGACGTGGCCGCCTACTTTCTCGGGCATGGATTTGCGAACACCAAGTGTCTGGCCGGAGGGATCGACGCCTACAGCCGTGAGGTCGATCCGAGCCTTCCCCGCTACCGTGTGGAGATGGAGGGCTGAGGCAAGCGGGTGATCCTGAAGGTGCAAGACGAGCCTCATTGAAACGATGTCCCGCATCCATGACATCCCCGAAGAAGATCGTCCCCGGGAGCGGTTGATGCGTCTGGGGGCCGGTGCGCTTTCGGATGCGGAGCTTCTGGCGATCTTCATCAACACGGGCATGAAGGGGGAGAATGCGCTGCAGGTGGCCCAGCGGCTGATGCGGGAGCAGGGAAGTCTGAGGAATCTGTCGCGCATTGAGGCGGTCGAGCTGGCGCACATGCGGGCGCTGGGCCCTGCGAAGGCCGCGCTGCTGGCGGCGTCGTTTGAGCTGGGGCGGCGTGCCGAACAGGCAGCGGCACGGGAGGTCCCGCTGGACAGGCCCGAGCTGGTGTACCGGTTCATCGGGTCGGAGATGCAGGCCCTGAGCCATGAGTCGGTGCGGGTGATCCTGCTGAATCAGCGACTGTGCCTGGTGCGTCAGGAGGAGCTTTTCCGTGGCACCATCAACGAATCCACCGCCCATCCGCGCGACATTGTCACCAAGGCCCTGGTGCATCGTGTGCCGGCCTTCATCCTGGTTCACAACCATCCTTCCGGCGACCCGTCGCCGAGCGATGCCGACAAGCGGCTGACCCGGCGGTTGAAGGAGGCCGCCGACCTCCTGGGGTTGTGTTTTGCGGATCACCTCATCGTGGGTTGCCCGGCCGAGGGAAGATCTCAGCCGTATTTCAGCTTCCGGGAGTGCGGGCTTCTGTGAAGCCGGGCCGGTCTGGAGCCGGCGCGAAGAACAGGGAAGGGGCTGGCGAAGCCATTGCAAACGCGTGCCATCGACGGTAAACACCTGAAACGGAATCCCAGCCCATGCTCCTGATCATCGACAACTACGACTCCTTCACCTACAACCTCGTCCAGTACTTCGGCGAGATGGGGGCTCAGATGGAGATTCATCGCAACGACCAGATCACCCTGGAGGAGATCGCGAAGAAAAACCCGGACCACATCTGCATCTCGCCCGGCCCATGCACGCCCAAGGAGGCGGGCATCAGCTGTGCAGTGATTGAGAAGTTTGGACGGAGCACGCCCATTCTGGGTGTCTGCCTGGGGCACCAGAGCATCGGCCATGTCTTTGGCGGGGATGTGGTGCGCGCCGGGCGCCTGATGCATGGCAAGGTCTCCAAGATCCGCCATCAGGGGCAGTCGGTGTTCAAGGGGCTTCCTGAACCTTTCACGGCCACGCGCTATCATTCGCTGCTGGTGAAGCGCGACACGCTGCCCTCCTGCCTGGAGATCACCGCGGTCTGTGACGACGATGAGTCGGAGATCATGGGCCTGCGGCACAAGGAGCTCCCCATTCACGGCGTGCAGTTCCACCCCGAATCCATCCTCACCCAGGACGGCAAGAAGCTGCTGAAGAACTTTCTGGAGATGTGAGGCGCGTTGAAGTCAGAAGTTCGAAACCCGAAGTCAGAAATCCGAATTTAGAAGTTAGAGAATCGAAGAACGCCGCTTTCACCCATGGCCTACTTCCTGACCTTCCTTGCCGGATTTTTGGTTGGGCTGGCGACGTGGCTCATCTGGCTGGGGCTGCGTTTTGCATCGGACCTGAAGGCGGCCCGTGATGCGGTGGCGCACTACCACGATGGCACGGATCACCCGAAGGACATTGCCGCCAACAAGGCTGTGGAGGACTGCAAGAACCGGCTGCGCTGGCAGAAGCGCCTCAATCCCGAGTGGCTGCCACCGCTGGTTGATGAGGTTCCGAAGCTGGTGCGTGAGATTGCCGCGATTTATTACCCCGACCATCCGGATCCCATGCTGGCTCCAGGGCTTGGGCAGTTCTCCCGGGCGGTGCACCTCACGGCGCTGGACGTGGCTGATTTCCTGCAGACACGCAGCATCGGGCGCCTGGTGGACGTCAGCGCCAGCACGGCCCTGAAGACCTGGGAGATGACGCACAAGATCGCCACGCATGAGACGATGCAGTCCGTCGGCAAGTGGTACAAACGCCTGCTGCCGGTCTGGCAGGTGCTGAAGTACAAGTCCCCTGTCACCTGGGCCGGCGTCGCGGTCTCCAACGTGGCGGCCCGCACTCTCCAACCCGCCTTGATCGACATCATCGCCAAGCGCACCATCGATCTTTACGGCAGCGTGATTCAGCGCCCGAAATCGTCGACCCAGACCATGACGGCGCCACCCTCCGCGCTTTCGGCGCCGATGGAGGATGCGGAGGGCGGGCGTTGACCGGAACGCAGATTTCCAAATCTGCAGCCGGGTGGGTCGCTTCTGTGTTTGAAACCTGCCTGCCGCCTGCTTCAACTCGGAGAGCTGGGGGTCGAAGAGGGGTGAAGGTTCCACTGCTGTTTTTATTGCGGTCGAGGTGCTGCGGAATCTCGGAGTTCCGCGCTCCACCGAGAACAGTTGCGGAATCGAGAGCATTCCGATTCTCGCGGCAGCGCAGGCTATTTCCAGAGCGGGCCCTTCCACGAAGTTCAGCGGCTCAGCATCATTTTCAGCCGTTGGGCCTCGGCGAAGGCGGGGTCGATGCGAATCGCTTGTTCGGCGGCGGCCAGGGCCTCGGCCTTCTGGCCGAGCTGTGCATGAATGGTGGCCCTGGCGTAGGGGATGGAAGGATCTCCTGGCTCGGCCGCCTCGCCCTGCTTCAAGGCGGCGATGGCTTCCGAGGTCTGTCCCTGCTGGTTGTAGGCGAGGCCGAGATTGTACCAGGCCCTGGCATAGCGGGGCTGGACGCGGACGCAGTCCTTCAGGGCGGCCACGGTGGCGGCGAGGTCACCCGTTTCACTGAGGGCGAGGCCGAGTTCATAATGATACTGGGCTTCCTTGGGCGCCAGCTTGATGGCGTCACGCAGTTTCTGGATCGTCTGCGCGGTGTTGCCCGCCGCGTTGTGCAGCAGGGCGAGGTCGTGGTGGAAGGGGGGGGAGTTGGGATCCCAGCGGATGGCGGTTTCCATGTGCCGGATGGCTGCGGGGACGTCGCGTCTGGCGAAGTGCCACTGGCCAAGCTGCATCTGGCCGCTGGGCTGGTCGGCGTTCAGGCTGAGCATGTGCTGGAGGTCCCTGGCGGCGATGGAGCCGGCATCGAGGGATTCGCGCAGCGCCCAGGCGGCGGTGACCCTGACGCTGCGCGCCGGATCCACCAAAAGCTTTTCAAGGGCCAGCCGGACGCCCGGGGCCTGGAGCGAAGGCTCAAGCGTGCGTGCGGCCGACTGGCGTACGAGCGGATGTTCGTGGCCGAGCTGGGCCAGCAGGGCGCTGACGACGGCAGGATCCTCGGCCCATCGATCCAGCACGAGGCAGGCGCTGGCCTTCCAGTGCGGAATTTCATCCCCTTGAAGCAGGGCCAGCAGGCCTTCGCGCGCCGAGGGGTCGCCCTGGCGCGCCCTGGCGATGAGCGTGGCGCGGCTGCGGGTCCTGCGGTTCATTCGATCGCCCCACCATTTCTCGGTCGCCGCGAGCGACCAGGCGGTGGACGATTTCCTCGTCGTCGACCAGCAGGTGGA
>CAZXPU010000063.1:0-30717 GCA_964642905.1 uncultured Prosthecobacter sp. | reverse complement strand
GCGCGGATTTCCAAATCCGCAGAGGGGTGGTTCGCTGCTGGGCGTGGAATCTCCGTTTAACTTGCTTCAAGCCGAAGCGGTGGGCCGGGGGTTCGAAGGGAGGGGAAGGGTTGGTTCATGGCATGCCCCGCGTTCGCGGTGCTGCGGAATCGGAGTTCCGCGCCCCGAGGAAATCAGCTGCGGAATCGGGGGGCGTTTCGATGGACGCGGCAGCGCCGTAGAGTCTGAGCATGATGGGTTGGACGCTTTTTGACTGCTCTTTGGAATGGGCTGTCAAACATGACCGTTTGTTTGTCCGTTCATTCATGAATCATCGGTTGTTTCTTCTCTGCGTGTTTTGGGGCCAGTCACTTGTCGCCTCGGACTGGCCGCGCTGGCGTGGGCCCGACGGGGCGGGCAGATGGAATCCTGGGGAAGTGCCTGCCGACTATGCTTCCAGGGAGCCTGAACCGCTCTGGAAGACCAGGCTGGGCGCGGGGTATGGTGGGGTGACGATGAGCGGCAACCGAGTGTATGTGATGGATCGTCCAGGCAAAGGGGCGTCAGAAACCGAACGGGTGCGGTGCTTCAAGGCGGACTCCGGAGAGCAGGTCTGGGAGCATGAATGGACGGCGGATTACGGTGACATGGAATATGCATCAGGCCCGAGGGCTTCCGTGACCGTGCAGGAGGGCAGGGCCTATGCGCTCGGGGCGGTTGGCATGGCGGCCTGTCTGGATGCAGCGACGGGTCAGCGGATTTGGCAGGTGGACACGGTTGCTGAGCATGGGGCCAAGGTGCCGACCTGGGGCTTTGCGGCATCGCCGGTCATCGACGGGCCGCGTGTTTTGCTGCATGTGGGGGCTGGTGATGATGGTTGCGTGCTGGCACTGGATCGGCTGACTGGAAAGCCGATGTGGCGAGGTGGGCCTGACCCGGCGGGTTATTGCACGCCTGAAGTGATTGTTCATGAGGGGAGCCGGCGGCTCATGGTCTGGGGGCCGGAACATGTTCAGTGCCTGGACCCTGAGTCCGGGGCGACCCTGTGGACCTGGCCCTACAAGGTGACCTACGGGGTGAGCATCGCCCAGCCGCTGTATCGTGATGGCCTGCTGCTGGTTTCTGGTTACTGGCACGGAACCAAGGTGTTGAGGCTTGGGGAAAGGCCGCAGGAAGTGTCGCTGGCCTGGGAGAACGAGAAAGAGATGTGCGGGCTGATGTCGGCCCCTTTGTTCAGGGATGGGGTGGTCTTCCTTTTGGACAAGAACCGGGGCCTGCAGGCAGTCGAGCTGGCAACAGGCCGACTGCTCTGGAGTGATGACAACAAGCTGACTCCGAAGGACAGGAACCCGCACATGTCGTTGGTCTGGCTGAGCGAATCCGATGGATTGGCAAGCTTGTTGAATGCCAGCGGTGAACTGGTGCATGTCCGGCTGGGGCGCAGGTGCGTTGAGGAGCTGGGGCGTCACCAGATCATTGGCAAAACCTGGGCGCACCCCGCTTTTTCGGGAAACCGGGTCTGGGCTCGTTCCGACTCGGAATTGGTGGCCTGGAAGCTGTGGTGAGTGTTGAGCGAGTGTGGGCAGGGACACTAGCCGGATTCAGTCGAATTTTCAGAATTAAACTTCGGCTCAGAGGGTGTTGAATAGTTGTGTCTGGCTGATGGTTCGTTTATTTTAATAAATAATTACCACCAACCATCAATTGGTGGTGATATTTTAAAAAAGCGACCGTGACCGCTCTTAACACCTATGGTTCTCTTTGAGGCAACACTTCCTGTTCGGCGTGAGCCAGGTCTGCTGACCCAGTTCGATGAGCTTTTTCAGGACTTCATCGTCAAAGGCGGCCCTTTGCCGCGGGAATATGGGGTGTTGAACCGGGCGATCCGGCATCTTGGCGATGCCATTCGGGGGGGGGCGGTGAACCCGGGTGACGTTTCGGTGTATGTGCAGGACATCACTCGCAGGCATCTGGCCGGCACCATGCAGGCCGAGGCGATTGAACGTCAGTTTGGCTACAGTGGTGATTTTCAGATCATTGACCACATTTACACGCGTCACGTCTGTCCTGAGCCGGAAAAGCGGCAGTGGGACCTTTTTTTTCATGCGCAGGCCGCACCTGTGGCGGTGAGGAACCGGAAGGCTTATTTTCAGCAGATGATGAATGACGGGCTTGCTGCAAAGCCCGGCCGTCTGGATTTGTTGAATGTGGCAAGCGGTCCGTGCCGTGATCTGCGCGAGTTCTTTCTCGACCAGCCTGACGCACCGGTTTTTGCGGACTGTGTGGACATGGATGCGAGGGCGGTGGACTACGGCAGCCGCCTTTGTTCGCCATGGCTGGACCGAGTCGCCTTTCACCATCGCAACATCTTGAAGCATGTTCCTGCGCGTACCTATGACCTGGTCTGGTCGGCGGGATTGTTCGACTATTTGTCAGACCGGCTTTTTGTGCATCTTCTTGGCGTTTTGCTCAAGGTGGTGAAGCCGGGCGGCGAGGTGGTGATCGGCAACTTTTCCGACTTCAACCCCAGCCGTGATTTCATGGAAATCTTCGGGCATTGGAGCCTGCGGCATCGCAGTCGTGAAACGCTGTTGTCGCTTGCCGCCCAGGCGGGGGTGCCGGAGGGGCAGGCCGAGGTGCGTTGGGAGCCGGAGGGGGTGAACTACTTCCTGCACCTCCGGCGTTGAGTCATCATCAGGCCGCTGCTGATTCAGCCTGCTGGGCGAGCGTGTGGGTGAAGGGGTTGCTGGCGGCCAGGTTGTACTGCCGGATCGCGGTTGCCCAGAAGGGTGCCAGGTCGCTGTCGCGCGCCGACCAGAGGCGGTAATGAATGTCGGTCATGATCTCAGTGTCATGGATCATCGCCTTCATTTCCTGGGGGCTGAGGGCGTTGGGGCCCTGCTTGATCAGGCGGTCGGCGATCTGGTCCAGATAGGTGCGTGAGACGTCGATGCTCTTGCGCCGGCGCAGCAGGGAGACATGCAGGCCATTCACATAGGGGTCGAGACAGACCTGGAGGAGGCCATGATGTTTTTCGAGCTCGGCGGGCAGGTGAATGCGTCCCTTGATCTCCGCGAGGTTGTTGTTCATCAGGTCGAGAACGGTGGGCGGCTCGGTTTCCTCGGAGGTCAGAAAGAGGCCGAAGCGGTGCCCGGAGCGTTTGCCGGAGACGAGGATGCCCATGGGGATGGCGAGTAGCAGGGCGGCGAGGATGGGGCTGATCCAGAGCAGGAAGCTATGGGACACCATCCAGGCGATCACGCCCCAGACCATGCCGATGACGGTGACCGGCCAGAGGTTGAAGAACACCTCGGCCCAGTCCACGCCGCCGTCGAGCTTGCGGCGCTGGGTGACCCAGCGGACGCCCTTGCCGAGGACGGTGTAAACCACGAACTGGGAGTGGAAGATCATCAGCACCGGGGCCATGAGGGTGAAGACGACGGTGTCCGCCATGCTGCTGATGTAGGTGAGCAGGCGGCCCTTGAAGGGCTTGTGAAGCCGGCCGGTGATCATCTCGTCGAGCAGGATGGCGAGCTTGGGCAGGAAGATGAGCATGGCGGTCATGCCAAGCAGGATGCGCATGGCCAGGGTGGCCTGGGGATTGACATGCTGGACGGGCGTGGCGGCGAGGAAGGTGGAGAAGACGAGGAAGAGGAGCCAGAGCAGGCTGCTGGCATAACTCAGAATGCCATGGGCGAAGTTCATCCGGCTCATGGGGTGCCAGCCCTTGGCGAAGAGCAGCCAGAAGTGCTGCATGTTGCCCTGGCACCAGCGGCGGTCGCGCTTGAGCATGTCGACGAGCGTGGGAGGCCCTTCCTCGTAGCTGCCCCGGGTGGTGGGAAGGAGGCGCACGGCGTAACCGGCTTTGCGCATGAGGGCCGCCTCGACGAAGTCATGGCTGAGGATGTGGCCGCCGAAGGGTTCCTTGCCCGGAAGCGGGGGCAGGGCGCAGTATTTGATGAAGGGTTCGAGGCGGATGATGGCGTTGTGCCCCCAGAAGTTGGCCTCGCCGCACTGCCAGTAATCCAGGCCGTCCATGAAGGGCGGGCCGTAGAGCGCCTGGGCGAACTGCATGACGCGGCCGAGCAGGGTTTCGGCGCCGATCTGCTTGGGGAAGGTCTGGACGATGCCGATGCCGGGGTTTTTCTCCATGATGCGGACCATGCTGGTGAGCAGGCCGCCGGACATCAGGCTGTCGGCGTCGAGGACGATCATGTAGCGGTAGCGCTTGCCCCAGCGGCGGCAGAAGTCGGAGACGTTGCCGCTCTTGCGATTGATGGGTTTGCGGCGCTTGCGGTAGAAGATGCGCCCGAAGGCGTTGAGCTGGCGGCAGAGCTCCAGCCAGGCGGTCTCCTCCTCGATCCACTGGCTGGTCTGGTTGGAGTCGCTGAGGATGAAGATGTCGAAGTTCTTGGAGTGGCCGGTCTGCTCGAGGGAGAGGTAGATCGAGCGCAGTCCTTCGAAGACGCGGGTGACGTCCTCGTTGAAGACCGGCATGATGATGGCGGTGCTGGCGGTGATCTCCGCATCCCTGTCCTCGGGCTTGAGGGTGCGCCAGAGGTTCAGGGGGTCGTGCTTGGGCCGGTTCATCAGCCATAGGCCGAAGATGGCGGTCCAGAAGCCGACGTTGAGCTGGTAGTAGAGCGGCAGGAAGGTGGCCAGCAGCAGCCATTCCGCTTTGCGCATTCCTTGTTCGGCCAGGTAGGTGTACATCAGCCAGGAGCCGACGAAGGTTCCAAGGCCGACGAAGGAGAAGAAGGTGGCGCGGCGCATCCGGGCGATGCGCGGCGGGGGCATCCCGGCGGTGGCGTTGATGTTGGCCGTCTGCGATCCGATGACGCTCATGCGAGGAGGTGGTAAAGGTAGCCCAGCACGCCGCCGACGATGCCGATGAGGATGGAGTAACGAAGGATGGGATGGCGGCCCAGGCGGTCGAAGGTGTCCTCGGCGACCTCGGAGACGATGCCCAGGTCCATCTCACGGGGTGTCATTCGGCTGATGGTCATGCCGGGGCCGGAGGTGCGGATGGCGCTGCGCATGGCCTCCCGCATGTCCGGGGGAAGGTTTTCCTTGTCCAAAAAGAAGTTCGGCCAGCGAGCGGGTCCGCCGCTGAGGTGGAAGCCGAGCCTGCCCGCGGCCTCGATCTGGCTTTCCGTGAGGTTCATGTCGCTGTAGATCGCCGCCAGCCACTCGCGCATCATGAGGCGCGCCTGCTCGATGCTGTGCGTGGTGGGGGTGCGCGACGGGTCCTTCTTGTGGGCGGCCGCGGCGCGACGGAGGGTCTCCAGGATGAGCTGGGTGCGGCGGATGCGGTTGTGAAGCTGGTAGGAGCGGAAGTAGTCGGCGAGACGTGCATACGCCTCGTTCCATTCTTCCTCGGTGCCAGTCTCGGGGGCGAACTGAATGTTGACGGCTTCCATGAAGGCTCGGGATGAGCGCGCGGAGAATGCGCGGAAACCGCCGAGGGGGAAGCAGAATTTCAGAATGGATCACATTTGAACGTAATTTTGCCTCCCCAAGCGGGGCTGCCTGCGGGGAGTCCTTGCTCCGGGCCCGGGCGGTGGCTCAGATGGCCCAGCCTTCGCGATAGGTCTTGGTCAGCAGTTTGTCCGCAGCCGGGTTGTTCCTGAAAGTGAGGGCTTCGGCGTCCCATTCCAGGGTGTGGGGCTTGAGGGGGCGGCCGGTGCGCTGATCGATCTCACCCACCGCAAGACGAGTCGCCACGTTGCCAAGCTGGACGGTTTCCGCCAAGGGGCCGGCGTAATCAAAACCATCGCTGGTTTTCTCACCGCCCAGGCAGGCGTCCACCCAGCGATGCCAGTGGCTGAGGCCCTTTTCCTTGGGATAGCTGAAGCCCTGGAACTTCTCCACGGGATAAAGCCGCGGGCCGGCGACATGGGCGAGCACCATGTTGCCTTCCTCGCCGATGAACAGCGAGCCGCTTTTGGGCAGGTCGAGGTTGTCGGGCATGCGGGCCATCTTGCGGTCGGGGCGCAGGCCGCCGTCCATCCAGGTGACCTTGAGGGTCTTGCCGGCGGTGAGCTCATTGCCGGGGAAGACGTACTCGATGGTTTCATGCGTCGGCCAGATCTGGTCGTTCACGCCGCTGTTTTCCGCCGTGATGGTGAGCGGTGCGTTCAGTCCGAGGGCGGTGAAGACGGGGTCGAGGATGTGGCAGCCGAAGTCGCCGAGTGCACCGCCGCCGAAGTCCTGCCAGTCGCGCCAGACAAAGGGATGATAGCAGGGGGCGTAGTCACGCATGGGGGCGACGCCGATCCAGAGGTCCCAGTTCACATGGGCGGGAACCGGAGCGCCCGGGGCGGGGGCGAGCCGCTTGTTGCGTTCGTTGCCGGTGACGGCCACCCAGGAGTAGACCTCCTTGACCTTGCCGATGGCGCCTTCCTTGATCAGCCGGGTGCCGAGACGGTACTCGAGATTGGAATGGATCTGGTTGCCCATCTGGGTCACGACCTTTGCCTTGGCGGCCTCGAGGCGCATCTGGCGGGCCTCCCAGACAGTGTGGGCGAGCGGCTTCTGGCAGTAGACATGCTTGCCCATGCGCATGGCTTCGATGGCCACCTTGGCATGCATGTGGTCGGGAGTGCCGACGTTCACCGCATCGAACTTGTCACCCAGCTTGGCGAACATCTCGCGGAAGTCGGTGAAGTGGGCGACGCCCGGGAAGTCGGCGTCCACCTTGTCAAAGCGGGTGCTGTCGATGTCGCAGAAGCCCACATATTGAACCTTCTCATGGCCGCCGATGTTCTTGATGTCGCTGAAGGCCATGCCGTTGGCGCCGACGGAAACCACCTGGAGTTTCGAGTTTGGGCTGGCCGACCTGACGACGGCGGGGAAGGCGACGGTGCTGGCGGCGAGGGAGGCGGACTTGAGGAAGGAGCGGCGGTCGGTGGGCATGGTGACAGGACTACGCCGTGATGGCGCCGATCTTGTCAGGGAACCTGAGCCTGGCCTGAGCGGCTGCGATGTTCGCTGGGCCGCCAGCCGATCCATTTCTTGAAGGTGTTGCTGAAGACGAAGGGATTCTGATAACCCACGGTGTGGGAGACGGTCTCGATCTTCAGGTTCGTGGTGCTGAGAAGCTCGCAGGCCTTTTTCATGCGCAGCCAGGTGACGTGATGCATGGGGGTGCGGCCCAGGGCCTTGCGGCAGAGGCGGCGCAGGTGCTCGGCGCTGACATGGGCCTGGTAGGCCAGCTCGTCCAGCGTCCAGTCATGGCCGACATCGGCGGCGACCTGTTCCCAGAGGCGCCAGAGGCGGTCGTCCTGCTGCCAGGGCTGGGCGAAGCGTTCGACGTAGTTCTGGATCAGTTCGACCCAGTGGAACATGGCGGCGGGTTTGGCTTCATGGTCGGTCTCCTCGATCAATCCCTCGATGGCGGCGTAGAGCGCGCGGCCGTTGAAGGCTGCCATGAGGGGGGAGCTGCTGCTGAGGATGGGCTGCTGGCCCGGGATTTGTTCATAGCGGACCCAGCAGCAGCGCCAGGGTCTGCCCTTCACCGCCTCGAAGGCGTTGACCATGAAGGGCGGCAGGGCCACGGCCATGCCCGGGCCGCATTTCTGCCAGCGGCCGTCCACCAGCACCCGGCCCTCGCCGCTGAGGCAGGCGAGGAAGTACAGCCCGCCCTGGTGCATCCGCACAATTCGATAGGGGGCCATGGCGGTCATGACGCCGGCATGGCAGATGCGGTGGGTCTTGAGGGTGCCGCAGACCGGCGCGCCGCGGATCCAGGGGCGGTTGTCGTCCGCTCCGGCCCTGACCACGCGGTATTCCGTGTCACCCCCCAGGGTGTGGGTTTCGGATAGTTCCTGGATGGCGGCGGAGGGATGCACGGGAGGTAGGTTTGCGGTTGTTTACTCTTGATGACCGTGGTTGACGCTGGTTTTTCCTAACCATTGTCATCGACCGTCAACCATCGCCAACAACCGTCAACCTTTCACTGCCATGCCCAATCCCTGGACCGGAATCGGAAACCCCTACACGAAGCAGGAAGTCATCGACCGCCTGAAGGCGACGCTGGCGAAAGGCGAGCCCATCATCGCGGCCGGCGCCGGCACGGGCATCAGCGCCAAATTCATCGAGAAGGGCGGCGCAGACCTGATCATCATCTACAACAGCGGCCGCTACCGCATGATGGGGCACGGCTCCACCTGCGGGCTCATGGCCTATGGCGACGCCAACGCCGTGGCGATGGAGATCGGCGAATACGAGGTGCTGCCGGTGGTGAAGGAGATTCCGGTGATCTGCGGCGTGCATGCCACCGATCCGCGTCGTCGCATGTGGCACTGGCTGGGCCGCGTGAAGGAGATGGGCTTCTCCGGCGTGAACAACTTCCCCACGCACACCATCGTGGACGGTCATTTCCGCGGCGTGCTGGAGGAGACCGGCATGAGCGTGAAGAAGGAGTTTGAAATGATCGGCCTCGCCTCGCGCATGGATCTTTTTTCCATCGTCTATGTGGCGACGCCCGAGGAGGCCATCGAGATGGCGAAGAATGGTGCGGACGCCATCATCGCGCACGTCGGCACCACCGTCGGCGGCAGCATCGGCGTGGTGAACGCCGTGGTGGACTGGGACTTCACCGTGAACCGCACCCAGGAGATCATCGATGCGGCGAAGAGCGTGAAGAAGGACGTCTTCACCCTGACGCATGGCGGCCCGATCAACACGCCGAAGGATGTGGAGTTCATCCTCAGCAAGACCACGGCGGACGGCTTTGTCGGTGCGTCGAGCCTGGAGCGCATGGGCGTCGAGGATTCCCTGACCAGCCTGACGCGTGAGTTCAAGAAGGTGCCGAAGCCCTGACGGGATGGATTGCCAGGACATGCGCCAGCCGTTAGACTGGACGCATGTCCGATCTCCTGTCCCTTGCTCAGGCGGTGGCCGAGGCCGCCTATGCGCCCTATTCCGGCTTTCAAGTCGGCTGTGCATTGGAAACCGTCTCCGGCCAGATCCACTCGGGCTGCAATGTTGAGAACGCCAGCCATGGCCTGACCATCTGTGCGGAACGCAGCGCGATCTTTCGGGCGGTGGCCGAGGAGGGGCCGGGCATGAAGGTGGTGCGTCTGGCCGTGGCTTGCCTGGGAAATGAGTTTCCGCCCTGCGGCGCCTGCCGTCAGGTCATTGCCGAGTTTTCGCTTCCAGGTGGTGCCACGGAAGTGACCTTTCTGCGCCAGGGACGCCTGGTCACTCTGACGCTGGCCCAGCTTTTGCCGGAGGCCTTTTCGCTGCGATGAAGACGTTGCTACTGCTTCTGGCCGCCACCCTGGCGCCCGTCCATGCCGCAGACTGGGTTGGGCATGCGGCCGCTCATCCAGACGGCAGGACGGCTTACAGCTTTGCACATGCCGCCTATCAAAAGGATCTCGTCGGCCTGCCTGTGGGGGTGTTCGACTCCGGCATCGGAGGCCTGACTGTTTTGGAGGCTCTGCTCAGCCTGGATGTGTTTCACAATGACACGCTGCAACCCGGGGCCGACGGCCGGCCTGATTTCGCCGACGAGCGGTTTCAGTATTTCGGCGACCAGGCGAACATGCCTTATGGCAACTATCCCGCCGCAGGACGGACCGACTACCTGCGTGAACTGATCGTGAAGGACGCCGTGTTCCTGCTTGGTCGACGCTGGTTTGATCCGGCGACAAAAACCTTCCGGCATGACAAGCCGCCCGTGAAGGCCCTGGTCATCGCCTGCAACACGGCGACGGCCTACGGCATCGAGGACATCCGCGCGGCATTGAAGGCCTGGAATCTTCCGGTCTTCGTCGTCGGCGTCGTGGAGGCCGGTGCGCGTGGCGTGCAGGCCGCGCATCGGGAGGGGGCCGTGGGCGTGCTGGCCACCATCGGCACCTGCGCCAGCGGGGCCTATCCAAAAGTGATTCATCAAACGCTCGGGCTGGCGGGCCGCGCCCTGCCGGTGGTCACCCAGCAGGGCAGCGCGAACCTGGCGGGTGTCATCGAGGGCGATCCGTCGTTTCAGGAGACCGTGGCCGAACGCTGCCGGCTGGATGTCCGGGCCCTGGTCGAGGCGCACCGGAAAAGCGGGGTGACGGCGCCGCTGTCGACGCTGGTGCTGGGCTGCACGCACTTTCCTCTGGTGCAGCCGGACATAGACGCCGCCTTTCAGGCCTTGCGCCGTGAGCCGGCCCTCGCGGAGGTCATCGCTCCCCGCATGGAGTATGTGAACCCCGCGGAGTGGACGGCTCGGGAGCTGTTTCGTGAGCTGGCCAGGGCGGGGCTGCGGGGCGCTGCTGGAAGCCGGATGAAGGACCGCTTTTATCTGTCCATCCCGAATCCCCTGCGCAGCGATCTGCCTCTGACTCCGGACGGAGGGCTGGAGAAGGAGTTCAAGTATTCCCGGTCGCCCGGTGAGCTTGAGCGCGAGGACAGCGTCAACGTGCCGATGACCCTGGAGCGCCTTCCGGCGAGCACGCGCAAGCTGATTGAAAACCGGCTGCCGCAGGTGTGGGGAAGGTTGAGAGCCGAATGACGAAATCCGAAACTCGAAACCCGAAAGACTAGCTTGTTGCTTTCACGGTCGGATTTCGAGTTTCGCGTTTCAGGTTTCGGGTTTCAGGTTTCAGGTTTCGAATTTCGGGTTTCGGGTTTCGAATTTCGAATTTCAGACTTTGATGAACCCAGCCATGCATAGGCGCCTGATCCTCATCCGGAAAACGGCTGGATAAGGTGTTTGGTCATGAGGCCGGATTCATCGCCAGGGTCGATCCGTCCCGCGCAGGGAGGATCAGTGCGAAACCTCGGCGGGTGCGTCCATCTCCTTGGGTGGCCAGAAGGCGACGACGAGAAGCACGGTGGCGGCAAGGGCGAGGCCGGTGGGCCAGAGGAAGAGTTCCTTGTAATTCACGCTGCCGTCGGCGGCGGTCAGCTTGCCCTGAAGGGGAATGAAGAGCCATTTGGCGGCCAGGTCACCCAGGCCGAGCACGAGCAGGTTGAAAAGCCCCTGGGCGCTGGATCGGACGTCCTTCGGGAAGGCGGCGTCGATGAAGATGTAGAGCGTGGCGAAGAAGAAGGCGTAGCAGATGCCGTGCAGCACCTGGACCACGATGATCATGGTCTGGTTCTGCGGCATGAAGGCGAAGACCGAGAAGCGTGCGGCGTGACCCAGGATGCCGAGGATCATCGTCGTCTTCCAGCCCATGCGGGAAAGGAACCAGCCCAGGACCGCCATGGTGGCGATTTCAGCGATCTGGCCGATGCTCATCACGGGCATGATCCACTCGGGGGCGATGCCGACCGTCTTGCTTCCCAGGAAGCCGCCGGCCATCAGGAAATAGCCGTTGTGGATGGTCGAGTCGATGAAGGTCACGATGAAGAGAACCAGCAGGAAGGGTTTGCTGAGGAATCGGGCCGCCTTCAGCCAGGCAAAGCCGCCTTCGCCTGCGGCGGCAGGTTTGGCGGGGGTGTGGGGCAGGCTGAGGCTGAACACGGCCAGGACGAGCGAGGAGACTCCCGAGATCACGAAGATGTAACGGCTTGCGGCCACGGCCTCGGCGCCGCTTTTGCCCTGAAGGATGAAGTAAAGCGGCCAGGCGGCGAGGATCCAGCCGATGGTGCCGCCCATGCGCACCAGGCCAAACTCCTTCTGGGCGTTCTTCAGATGGGTGAAGGCGATGGAGTTGGAGACGGAGATGGTCGGCACATAGAGGAGGGAATGCACCAGCATCAGGCTGAAGAAGGTGGTGAAGTCCTTGGCCCAGAACATGCCCAGGATGGCGGCGCCTCCGATCAAATGGCTGAAGGCCATGAACTTCTCGGCGGCAAAGCTGCGATCGGCGAACTGGTTGCTGAAGAAGATGCCCACCACGGAGGCGATGGCAAAGGCGCTGCCCACCCAGGTGATCTGCATGTCGGTGAAATTCAGTCCGTCCTTGCCCATGTAGCCCCAGATGAGCGGCAGCCAGGCCCCCCAGATGAAGAACTCGAGGACCATCATGACGAACAGTTTCTTGGCGGCGGGTGATTTCATAAAATGCGCGCGGAGGCTAGGGACATACGGAAGCCGAGGCAAGGTTTAACATCCGGGTTTCAGGCGGCATGCCCGGGGGCGGGGCTTTCGCACACGGGCTGCGTGAGGCGTCTGGATACAGGATTCACAGGACAGAGCCAAATCCGGGTTGTTTGAGAATCCGGTGGACGCTGACCTGGATGCCTGCCTTGCTCCCAAGGCCCTCAGGCCAGCAGGTCGCGGATCACATGGCCATGCACGTCGGTTAGGCGGCGGTCGAGGCCGTTGTGGCGGACCGTGAGCTTTTCATGGTCGATGCCGAGCAGGTGGAGAAGCGTGGCGTGGATGTCGTAGCAGGTGGTCGGATTGGAGCGGTCGAGCGGCTTGTAGCCCCAGGCGTCGGATTCACCGGCCACGACACCGCCCTTGATGCCGCCGCCGCAGAGCCAGTTGGTGAAGACATAGGGGTTGTGATCGCGGCCCCTGCCGCCCTGGGTGCTGGGCATGCGGCCGAATTCGGTGGTCCAGAGGATGATCGTCTCCTCCAGCAGGCCGCGCTGCTTCAGGTCTTGAATGAGCGCGGACACGGCCTTCGCCATGCCCCAGGCCAGCGGGCCGTGGTCACGCTCGACATCCTCGTGCGAGTCCCAGTTGCGGCGTGGGAAGCCGTTGTCGTTGCCGCTCCAGATCTGCACAAAGCGGACGCCGCGTTCGAGCAGGCGGCGTGCGGCGAGGCATTTGCGTCCCATGTAGTCGGCCTCCTCTTGCGGGTTGATCTCCGTGGGCCAGACTTTTCGGTGCTCCTGAATGCCGTACATCGACTTGATGTGCTCCGGCTCCCTGGAGATGTCGAGCGCCTCGGGGGCGGCGAGCTGCATGCGGGCGGCGAGTTCGTAGCTCTGGATGCGTGACTCGAGGCGTGTGTCCGGCTCGCGTGAGGCCGCATGACGGCGGTTCAGCCCCTCCAGCAGCGCGAAGCCCTCACGGTCGGCCCTGGCGCTGATGTAGCGGCCGTTTTTGTGTGGGAATAGGTCGGCGATGGGCGTCTCGGCACCGGGTTGAATGATGGTCCCGGCGTGCTGGGAAGGGAGGAAGGCCGAGTCCCAGTTCTTGGGGCCGTTGGAGGCAAAGCCGCGGTGGTCGGGCAGCACCACGAAGGTGGGCAGGTTGTCGCTGAGCGAGCCAAGGGCGTAGCTGACCCAGCAACCGACGCCGGGGAAGCCGGGCAGGTTGAAGCCCGTGGCCTGGAGCAGCGTGCCCTGGGAGTGCACGCCGGTCTTGCCGACCATGTTGTGAACGAAGGCGAGGTCATCGGCGCAGGCGCCGAGGGGGGCGACGGCGTCGCTGAGCCTTTTGCCGCAGCGACCGTAGGGCTTGAAGTCCCAGACCGGTTTCTTCCAGGGACCGAGGCCGTTTTGGAAAGCCTCCACTGCCTCGCCGAAATCGGAGGGTTCACCGTGATGCTTCACCAGGTCCGGCTTGTAGTCGAAGAGATCGATGTGGCTGGCCGCGCCTGCCATGAAGAGCTGGACCACACGTTTGGCCCTGGGGATGACGACCTGGGAGCGGTGACGGGTTTCCGCCGCCTGCAGCGAGGTGAAGGCCAGGGCGCCGAAACCCTGTCCGGTGGTCTGGAGAAGCTGGCGGCGGCTGAACATGCAAAAGGTTAGTCCAGGGATACGCGGGAAGCCAGCCGCGCCTTGTCACGCATTTGCGGCTCACTTCAGCACCAGCCAGGGCATCCAGAAGGCCTGGGCTGCGACGAGCAGCCCCATGAGCAGGGCGAGAACGATGCTGTGCCAGAAGACGCTGCGCAGCACGGTGCCGGCGTCGGGGCTGCCGGGATGGCCGCCCGTGGCGACGCTGGCGACGACGATGCTCTGGGCGTCGATCATCTTGCCCATGACACCGCCGCTGCTGTTGGCGGCGGCCATGTGCAAGGGGGAGAGGCCGAGCTGGGCGGCGGTGACCTGCTGGAGGTTGCCGAACAAAACGTTCGACGACGTGTCGCTGCCGGTGAGCGCCACCCCGAGCCAGCCGATGAGGGGCGAGAAGAAGGGGAAGAAGGTGCCGGTGGAGGCCATCATCAGGCCCATGGTCGTGTCGGTGCCGCTGTAGCGGGTGACATAGCCGAGGGCGAGCATGAGCGAGATGGTGAGAAGGGACACGCGCAGCTTCCAGACTGTGGCGGCATACAGCCTGGCGATGCGCATGGGGCCGAGGCCCAGGCAGAGGCCGGCAAGTGCTCCGGCGAGCAGGGCGGCGGTGCCGGTGGCGGAGGGCAGGTTCAGCTTGAACACGGCCTTCTCCAGTTCGGCATGAGGCACGACGGGCGGTACTTTTTCCACAGCCTTGTGAAGCATCGGCACCTCGATCTCCAGGTTGAATGACTGGTTCAGCACCTGCTTCATCTGCGGCATCCCCCACAGGAAGACCAGGGAGGTGAGGAAGATCCAGGGCAGCCAGGCCTTCCAGGCGCCTGGAGCGGATGCCTGCTCCTGGGGCACCTGCTCGACATCGCCGGGTTTCCAGACCTTCATGAACAGGATGAGCACCAGCATGGAGGCGGCCGCGCTGACGATGTCGACCAGCCAGGGGCCGTGGAAGTTGCTCATCACAAACTGCATCAGGCCGAAGCTGAGACCGGTGGCCAGGCAGGCGGGCCAGACACCCAGCATGCCACGCCAGCCGGCCTGGGCGGCGACGAGCCAGAAGGGGACGATGAGCGAGAACACCGGCAGCTGCCTGCCGACCATGGAGCTGAGCTTGAGGAGATCGAGGCCCGTGATGTCGGCCAGGGTGGTCAGCGGGGTTCCGAGCGAGCCGAAGGCGACGGGGGCGGTGTTGCCGATGAGGGCCAGCTTGGCGGCTTCGAGCGGCTTGAAGCCGAGGCCGATCATGAGTGCGCCGGTGATGGCCACGGGTGCGCCAAAGCCGGCTGCGCCCTCGATGAAGGCGCCAAAGCTGAAAGCGATGAGCAGCGCCTGGATGCGTCGGTCACCGGAGACTCCGGCGATCTGGCGCTGGAGCACGGCGAACTGTCCGGTCTCCACGCTGAGGTTGTAGACGAACATCGCGTTCAGCACGATCCAGCCGATGGGGAACAGCCCGAAGGCGGCGCCGTTCAACGCGGCCATGGCGGCCAGTTGGGCGGGCATGTGATAGACAAAGACGGCAATCACGGCCGCGACCAGAAGGCCGGCGAGCGCGGCGAACTGGGCGCGCACATGCCAGATGGCCAGCAGTCCGAGAAGCACCACGACCGGCAGCGCTGCGACGAGCGAGGAGAGGATCAGGTTGCCGAGAGGATCGTAGTTTTGAGACCAGGTCATGAAATGGGCGGATATCCATCACGCTGCAGCTGGGCGAGGTGTTTCGCCAGGATGGAAGTTCAAGGCCTGATCGAGCGTGGAAGAGCCACCGTCGAATGTCCACTGTCCGAGCTCCAATGACCAGGGAAGGCCCAAATGGGCAAGGTTCAAGGTGTGGGGAATCCGTTTTTCAAGAGGCTGTCAGCCGCGGGTGCCTCATGGTCGCCGCTGATTTCCACGCCGGTCGCCGACTTGCCCTGCACGAACTGCATACGCTGGCCGATGTCGCCGCCATAGCCCAGGCGGATCAGTTTCAGCACCTCGATCCTGTCTTCGGCACGCACACCTGTCTGCGTGTCGAAGATGGCGCAGTCCGTGACCGTGACATGGGCTCCGCCGCGCGGACCAGGGCCTCGGGCGCGAATGGCGATCTGATTGTTTTGGAAAACGCAGCGGCTGATCTCGGCATCGACGTTTTCCTTCAGATTGAGGGCGGCGACGTTGTCGATCTGCGCAGGCTGGTTCCAGCCGTGGAAGTAGCAGTCGCGCACGATGAGCTGGCAGCGGGGGCCGTCGGACTTCACTTTGGTGTCGATGGCGTTTTCACCTGGGCGCTGTCCCGCTTTGAAGCCCGCCATGTCGGATTCGAGCGTGCTGGTCCAGAGCGTGCAGTTTTCCACCACGATTCTGCCCGAGGATCTGCGGTCGGGGTCGAACTGGATGCAGTCGCCGGAGGCATGGGAGATGTCGCAGTTGCGGATGGTGATGTCGGCCCAGCGTCCGGAGATGCCGTGGGCGTCCTGCTGGTTGTCGTAGGAACCGTTGAGCAGGTGATGGATGTGGCAGTTTTCGATGGTGACGCGATTGCCGAAGACACCCACGGCGTTGCCGCTGCTGTGGCGGATTTCACAGTTGCGCAGGATGACGTCATCGGCCGTGATCTTGACCAGGTTGCCGCTTTTCCAGCCGCCGTCGATGACCAGGTTTTCATAGGTGCCGGGCCGGGTGATTTCGAGCCGGTCGAGGGTTTTGGCATCCGGAGGTGCGCCTGTTTTTCCGCGCACGCCCACCTGGGCCTGAAGGGCTGTGGGAAGGATCAGGAAGAGGAGGAGCTTCGAGGCGGCGTTCATCGGCTGCTGGAGGGATCTTTTTCAAGTTTGGGAGGGACCTCGAGAAGACCAATCACGGCCCAGCAGGTGCCCCAGTAGGTGGCGGTTTTGTTGATCTTGTTGTCATCCTTCGCACGCGTGCTGGGAACGGCCCAGGAGCCGTCGGTCTGCTGAGTGCGGCGCAGAAATTCCACGGCGCGTTTTCTCGTCGCGTCATCGGCTGTCATGCCGGTGCGGGCGAGGGCGAAAAGGGCGAGGCCGGTGCCAAAGGCGTCGCCGGGCGCGTCGACGAGCCAGCCCCAGCTGCCGTCGTCATGCTGGAACTTGAGCAGAGTTTCACGCAGGGCCGGATTCTCAGGCTGGAGCAGCAGTCGCAGGGCGTGCCATTCCGTGCTTTTACCGGGCGCGGCGGATGCAAGAAAGGATTCGGCGCGCCGCAGGACTTCTTCGGGTGGTGGATGCCCTCCGGGTTGGTTCAGGGCAACCAGCACCCACTGCGTGGTGACCTCATGAATTTCACGGGCGGGACGTTTGCCGAGCGGCAGCTGGCCGCCGGCTTTCCAGGAGCCGTCAGCCTGCTGGTTTTTCAGGAGCAGCCTGCGGAAGTCATCCTTCCAGGAGGCGGCTCCCTCCTCGCTGCCAAGCAGCAGAAAGCTCATCGTGTCGATGTTGGCGGCGGACACCTTGTCGACGCCGTCCTTGTCGCCGCTCTGATTCCAGTGCCGCCAGTCCACGGCCCAGGGCGTCCAGGCGGAGACCTGGGTGCGGTCAGCGTCCAGGCCGGTCCTGGCCGCACGGTTCAGGCTCCAAAGCATGCCGGGGACCTGATGGCAGCTCGCGCACTGGCGGTTCTCGATCCAGGCCAGCCCTTTCTCCTTGAGGAAGGGAACGCTGCGGGCGGCGATGTCCCAGGCTTCATCCGCGCCGGCCTGCGGCAGGCAGAGGAGCAGTAGCAGGGCGGGCAGTGCTTTCATGGCGACTGGCATGGCTAACGGCGCGACCGGGGGTGTTTTTCCTCAATCTGGTCAAGGACGGCTGGGTGATCCTCATTTACAGAGAAGCGTCCCTGCCGTTTCCTGGCTTCGTATCCGCATGGTGCCCCTGGTTCCACGGAGTATGACAAGACCTGCCTGATCTCATGTTGATGAAAACGCCGCCGCCTTCGAAATTGCGTGTCTGTCTGGCCGTGTTTGCGGCCGCCGCCGGGCTTTCCTCGTGCACCCTGGGGCCTGACTTCAAGCTTCCTGAGCTGAAGCTGGGCGAGGGTTGGAGAAACCGGGCGGATGTCAGCGACATGCCGTTGCCGGATGAATGGTGGACATTATACCGCAGCCCGGTGCTGAACCGGCTTGTCGAAAAGGCGCTGGCGAACAACCAGGATCTGGCCGGAGCGCTGGCGCGTGTGGAGACCGCGCGTGCCATGACCGGGGTGGAAAAATCCTCCTGGCTGCCGCAGTTTGGCATGCAGAACGCCATGACGCTGGAGCGTGTCTCCGGCAGCAGCTTCGGCGCGAACCTTCCGGCGGGCATTCCTCTGCCCAACCTTGAGCGTGACCGTCATCAGGGCTTCCTGACGCTGAACTACGAGATCGACCTCTGGGGCAAAGTCCGGCGTTCGGTGGAGGCGGCGAAGGCGCGGGAAGGCGCGGCGGCCGAGCAGCTGGCCGCACGGCGCCTGGTGGTGGCCGCCGAGGTCGCCCGCACATGCTTCCTGGTCGCGTCCCTGGACGCCCAGCGCCAGATCCTGAAGGAGACGATCGCCCTGAGGGAGGAGGCCTTGAAGCTCCAGCAGAGCCGGTTTGAAGGCGGGCTGGCGAACGAAATGGATGTCGCGAGGGCGCGCACGGAACTGGCGCTGGCCGGCAACGATCAGGTGGCGGTGCAGCGGCAGCGTGACAACGCGGTGAACGCGCTGGCCCTGCTCTGCGGCAGCGCGCCCGCCGACTTCGGGCTGCCTGCGGGCCTGTCCCTGCCGGGCATGCCCCGGGTCGGCCCGGGTGTGCCGAGCACGCTTCTGCAGAGGCGTCCGGACCTGCGCGTTGCCGAACAAAATCTGCGGGAGGCCAACGCCGGCATCGGGGTGGCGAAGGCGGCGTTTTATCCAAGCTTCACGCTGGTCGGCAGCGGCGGCATCGAGAGCATCGGTGCGGAGGACTTTCTCGACTGGAAGAACAAGGCGGGAACCTTCGGCCCGAAGCTCACCGTGCCCCTGTTCCAGGGCGGCAGGCTGCGCGGCAACCTGCGTGCCGCCTATGCCAGGCATGACGAAAGCGTCGCCGCCTACCGCCAGGCCCTGCTGACCGCGCTTCAGGAGGTGGAGAACGCCATGGTCGATGTGAACGCCTACGGCGCCCAGCGCCGCCATGTGGACACCGCCATCGAGTCCGCGAAGGAGACAAGCAGGCTGGCACGACTGCGCTACGACAAGGGGCTGGCCAGCTATTTTGAGGTGGTGGACGCCGACCGGACGGTTCTCAACACGCGCCTGCTTCAGGCCCAGCTCGACGGCCAGAGGCTCACCGCCAGCGTGCAGCTCATCCGCTCGCTGGGCGGCGGCTGGGCGCCGAAGTGAGGAGGCGGAGCCGCGGTGGTTGACCACGATCATGCTTTTGGATAGGCTGGCAGGGTGAAAAGTCCGGTTCATCATCCGCTGCTTCCGGGCTTTGTCCTGGCGCTCCTGCTCATCATGGCATGGCTGGCTTCAAGGAATGAGACCCGGACGGGAGCGCTTCGCACGACGTCGACGCCGGGTCTGACGGAAGGTCCTGCCGCGGTGGTTTCAGGAGCATTTGCGCCGACGCCGCCCCGACGTGAGTTCCCCCTGGAATCCCCCGTCTCACAGGATCCTTCGGAGCGGGCGCTGGCAAGAGGCCAGGTGATCGCGGAGCGCCTGAGGACCTCGGGCACGGCAGGGCGCTGGCTGCGTGAGCGTCTGGTGCGATCTGAAGTCCAGGAGAGGCTGCTTCATGTGAAGGAGGTCTGGCAGGACGATCCGGCGGCGGGTCGCTGGCTCATCCGCGGCCGCAGCCTCTATCTGGCCGACCAGATGATCGTGAGGGGACGTGAAGGAGTGAGTCTGGCCAGGCTTCAAGCCGGTCTTGGGGCTGCGGGCATGAGCTTGCTGAAGGCGATTGCGAAAGACCTCTACACTGTCAGGATTTCCACGGGCGGGCTGGATGCCCATGAGCGGGCCCTGGCGGCGTTGAATGAAATGCCGGAGCTTGTGCAGGAGGCGGAGCCTGATGGAGTGGGCTTTGGGGCGGGGACGCCGAATGACAGCAGCTTCTCCGTGCAGTGGGGGCATCACAACACCGGCCAGTCAGGAGGCGCCGTCGATGCGGATGTCGATGCGCCGGAATTTTGGGACATCCTTGAAGCCACGCCCGGCCTGGTGGTGGCGGTTCTCGATTCCGGGCTGAACATGACGCACCCGGACCTGCTGGGCCTGGCCTGGACCCATCCTGGCGAGACGGCGGGCGATGGCATCGACAACGACGGCAACGGCCGTGTCGATGATGTGAACGGCTGGGATTTTGTGAACGGTGACAACAATCCCACGGATGATCACGGCCACGGCTCAAACGTCACCGGCATCATCGCCGCGACGCGCAACAATGCAACGGGTGTCGCGGGCATGATTGGAGGCGTCAAGGTGCTGGTCTGCAAGATTCTCAATGCCAGCAACTCCGGGCTGACCTCCAACCTCATCGCCGCCACCACCTATGCCCGGCTGCTGGGCGTGCCGGTGATGAACCTGTCGCTGCAGAATTATCCGTTCAGCAGCAGCCTGAACACCGAGTTCACGGCCTGCCAGACGGCGGGAATCCTGCTGTGCATCTGCGCCGGCAACCAGGGCGTGGACAATGACGTCACGCCAAACTACCCGAGCTGCCACACGCAGGACAACATCATCGCCGTCGGCAATCATGACCGGACCGACGTTCGTTACACGGGATCCAACTATGGAGATGTCAGCGTGGATCTTTTTGCGCCTGGCACCACGATCCTGTCGCCGGTGCTGGGGACGGCTTACTCGTATTACACAGGCACTTCCCAGGCCACGCCGTATGTCACTTCCGTGGCGCTGGCGATCAAGTATCTGAACCCTTCCTGGCAGGCTGCGGAGATCAAGAACAGCATTCTTGCCTCGGTGGTGGCGCGCCCGGCCTATGGAGGAATCTGCCTGACCGGGGGGCGCCTGAACGCCGTCACCGCCGTGTCCCATGCCGTGCGTCAGCTGCCGCTGCGCGACAGTGATGAAGATGGTTATTCCAACCTGTTGGAGTATGCCGTCGGCACGCGCCTGGATGCCGCGCATGCAAGGCCGCAGGTCAGCCTGGGCATCTCGGCGGGGTTTTTCCGGGCCGCGGTACCCTTCATCACCCGGCCTGATGCCACGCTGGAGGTGGAGCGCTCCGAGGATCTGGGAAGCTGGCAGTCCTCCGGAGTCACCGGCTTCAGCAGCGGCTCGGTGATCGAAGGCGGCATTCCTGCGGATGGCTCGCTGGGAAGGTATCTGCGCATCCGGGCGGTGGCTTTGCCATGACGCTGGAGCGGGCTGCTCATCCTGATTTAACCTGACCCATGGGTAGGATTTGATGAAACACATTTTGTTGCCAATCTGCAGCGTTCCAGATAGCCTTCAGAGGCATGAGATGGAACCTGCTTTCGGCCTTCACTTTCGGGATGGTTCTTTCTTCCTGCGTCGGCACCCGGCAGGTTCAGTTTTATGAGGGGCCTCCGTTGCCTCGGGAAAAGATTGCCCGGCTGGCCATTCCACCGAATGGACTGACAAGGCTTGACGGCAGGAAGCCGCCCGAATTTCTCTTTTTTGCCGGCTCGATTCGAGGTGCGAAGCACATGCAGACAGTGGATATCCTGCCTGGGCGGCATGTACTGCGTGTGGACTGGGTGCAAATCATGGCCCTTGCCGAAAATCAGCGCGACATGAAGGGCAGGGTTATCCGGAACCCGGGGGAACTTGTCTATTCCACCACCTACTCGACGGTTGAATCCAAGCACAGCAAGGAGCTGGTTCTTGATGCCAGGCCAGGGGGCAGCTATCAGATGAAATGGGAGGAGGTGAATCCCGGAGAGCCGGCAGATCCGGGCACTTCTCTGGGTGGATACATGATTCAGGTGCCCTTCGACAATTATGTGAAAGCAGGATATCGGCGCGTCTTCATAGACACATCCCTGAACAGGCCGGGTTTCAAAGTGACTCGTTCCAGGCTGGTACTCAAGGACATAACCCAGACCGATCCATTTTGACCTTGGATTGCCCTTTGCTGGGCAATAATGATTCGGCAGAGGCAGGCTATTTCCCGAGCAGGAAGGCGATGAGGTCGCTCATCTGCTCCTGGGTGATGGCGGCCTCGAGGCCGTCGGGCATGAGGGTGCGGTCGAGGGACTTCATCTGGCGGATGGAGCTGCGCGGCAGGGTTTCCTTCAGGCCGCCCATCATGGCGAGCACGATGGCGTCGGAGGTTTCATTTTGAATGAGGCCGCTGAGGCTGCGGCCGTCCGTGGTGTCCACCTGGTAGGCGCTCCAGCGGGCTTCAAACATGCGGTTGGGATCGAGGATGTCGGCGACCAGGGCCTCCGGGGGCTTGACCTTCACGTCGGAGAGCGGCGGGCCGACATCGACGCCGAGCTGGCCGTGCTTGTGGCAGGTGATGCAGATGGTGGCGAAAACCTGCTGGCCCTTTTTGGCGTCACCCGGACGTTTGGCGGCGTCGAGGTAGGCGGAGACCACGCCGGCGCGGTTGCTGTTCGCCTCACCGAAGAGCTTCTTGGCGAGGTCGGTCATCTCCCCGGTGCCGCGCTGGTAGCGCCAGCGGGTTTCGACATCGACCCAGGCGGTGGGGAACTCGCCTTTCTCCATGCGCTTGAAGAGGTCGAGCGCGGTGGTGGCGTTGGCGGTGAGGATGGGCACGAGATCCCGCTTGAGGGCCGGGCCGGCCTTGGGCAGCAGGTCGTAGATGAGCGGGGCGGTGCTGGTGGCGCTGAATTTTTTCAGCAGGGCCACGGTGGCGGTGGTGAGTTCGGCGGGCTGGGGGGAGGTGAGCAGGCTTTTCACCACGGGCTCGACGGCGGTCCACTTGCGGGAGGCCAGCAGTGGCAGCACGGCGAGACGCTGGTCGATGGGGGCTGCAGAGTCGGCGATGATGGCATCGATCTTGGACTGGAGGGCGGCAATCTCCCCGGCGGCGTCCTCATGGCCCTTGGGCAGTCTGGCGAGGCCCTGAAGCAGGGCGGGCTTCCACCAGAGAAGCTGGCCGGGCTGTTTTTTGAGGAGGGTCAGCAGAGCCTTGATATCGCCTGCTTCGCCATCGGCCAGAGAACCGGCGGCAAAGGTGCGAAGGGTCTGGCTGCGCGTGTCGGAATAGCTGGCAAAGAAGCTGTCGCCAAGCCGGCTGAGGATGTGGCCCATTTTGCCTGCGGATACGGAGGCGGTCATTTTTGCCATCCAAGGGTCATCGGCGTGCTGGGTGAGAATTGAGGCGAGCTCTCCGGCGTCACCGAGGGTCGGGATTTTGAGGAAGAGAGCGCGGTCCGCGTGTTCGGCGGGGATGTTTGCAAAAGGCTTGAGGTGGTTCAGGCCGTCAGGCGATGCTCCTGCGGTCACGGGCTGAAGCTTGCGTCCTCCCTTCGGCACGATGCGCCAGATGCGGCCGTGGTTTTCGCCCTGGCGCATGTCGTGGGTCTTGACGAACTCCTCGGGGAAGAAGCGGGCGTGGTCGATCCAGCGGCGGTAGATGTCGCAGATGTAGATGGCGCCGTCGGGGCCGGTGGTGAAGTTCACGGGGCGGCTCCATTCGTCGCTGCTGCGGAAGAACTCGGTGCGCTCACCGACTCGCACGGCCTTCAGGGAGGCGCCGTTGGGCTCGATTCGGTAACGGGTGACGAGCTGGCCGGTGGGATCGGGAACAAACACGTTGTTACGCAGTTCGGCCATGAGGGAGCCGCGGTAGACACCCAGGCCGGAACAAGCGGTGTTTGTGCCGGCGTGGGCGTCTGCCGTGGTGTGCGTGATCTGCAGCGGATAGACGCGCGTCTCGGCGCCGAAGGGGGCGATGTCCTCGTGGACCTGGGTGATTCCGGCGTGGGGGTTGCGCAGCATGGCCTCGTAGGGCATGACGGTGAACATGAGCGGGTTGCGGTTGGAGCAGTAGAAGTGATGGCCCCAGTCGTCGAAGGCGCCGCCGTACTGGCCCTTGCCGCCGGTGGGAGAGATCTCGCCGGTCTTCGGGTTCCACTTGAAGTTTGAACCTGGAATTCCGACCACCTTCGCCGGGGCGTCGGCGGGATAGATCTCCCTCGCGTCGAGGCCGTTGTTGAAATGCACGCAGCCGTCGGGACCCCAGCGCGGGGCGCTGACCTGGAGCTGGCTGTGCTTCGGGTTGAAGCCGCGGATGAGCGGCTTGACGAGGTCGGCCTTGTTGTCGCCGTCGGTGTCCTTGAGGAAGAGGATCTGGCTGCGCGTGGTGGCGATCAGGCCGCCGTCATGAGGCAGGAGCCCCTGCACGTTGTCCATGTGGTCGGCAAAGGTCACCGCCTTGTCCATGCGTCCGTCGCCGTCTTCATCGGTGAGGAGCTGGATGCGGGAGAGCCAGGGATCACCGGGGTTCGGCGGGCCGAGCGGGTAGTCGCGCATGTCGGCGACAAACAGGCGGCCCTTGTCGTCCCAGGTCACTTCGACGGGGTCGAGCACGAGAGGTTCGGTGGCGACGATCTGGGCCTCATAGGGGCCGTCGAGCTGGATGTGTTTCAGCGATTCCTCGGGCGTGAGCGGCTTGTCCTGGCCGTCGCGAACGGCGCCGATGTCGCTGCCGCCGCTGGCCTGGATGGCGGACCACTTTTCCTTGAACTCGCCGAGCGGGTAGAGTTCGTAACGGCGCACGATCATCTCGGCGCCCTCGGTCTGGAGGAGGATTTTGCCCACGCTCGGCTTGCAGTCGAAGGCCTCGTTCACCATCGCGCCGTTGACGAAGTACTGCAGCGTGTCGCCCTTGGCGATGACCTCGAGGCGATTCCATTCACCGCTGGGGCTTTCGACGTCGTCTTTGCCGCGGAAGCCGATCTTGTCGGCCCAGTCCTCGTCACGACCCTTCCAGTTGATGCGGCCCTTGGTCACGGTCTGGCGAGGTTCGCCCTTCCTCCAAATCTTCTCCTTGTCACGGTCGAGCGCGATCTCGGCGGAGAGGCTGGTGGTCAGCTCGGTGCCGTCGGCAAGCTTGGGGGAGAGCACGAGGATGTCGCCGACGCCGCCTTCAATGATCTGGGCCTCGATGCTGGCCATCCAGGTGTCGGAGTAGGCGCCGTGAGGGCCGTAGGCGTGGAGCAGGATGCCATTGTCCTTGGCGGCCTTTTCACGCTTGCCCCAGGTCTTCGTGCCCCATTTGAACTCGATGACGAGATGGTAGTCGCGGTAGTCCTGCTTGGTGGCGACGTAGCCGTAGCCGCGGCCGGAGATGTTGAAGGTGCCGTCCTTGGCGAAGGTCCAGATGTCCTTGGGGGCGTCATGGAAGTCGGCCTTGGGGTTGACGTGGTATTCGACGTTGCCGGATTTGATGACCTCCAGCAGGTCGATTTTTTTTGTCACCGGTTCGACGGCGGCCAGGGTGCCAAGGGAGCACAGGGCGAGAAGGGATAGAAGGTTGGGCAGGCGCATGATGAGGAAGAGAGACAATCAGAATACGGTTGGACCGCAGGCAGCATTACGGGGGAGGCCGGGATCATGCCCCATGCCGGGAGGGCGAGTTTAGGTGCTTTGGTGACGGAAGGCCCTCAGGATAGTGCAAAACCGCAGCAGCCATGCGTTGTGGCGTGGAGCGTTTTTTCAGGACATTGGACCTCATGTTCTCCAAAGTCTTCCTCGCCGGTCTTCTCATCTCAGCCGCCCAGGCTGAGCCTGTGAGCTTCAGCCGTGAAGTCCTGCCCATCCTGTCGGACAACTGCCTGAGCTGTCATGGCCAGGATGAAGGGCATCGGAAGGCGGACCTGCGTCTGGACACCCGTGAGGGCGCGCTGGCCGTGATCAAGCCGGGGCATCCGGATGCGAGCGACTTCATCGCCCGTCTGGTCACCCGGGATGAGGAGGAGATCATGCCGCCGCCGAAGTCACACAAGCCGCCATTGAAGGCGGAGCAGGTGGCGATGCTGAGGCGCTGGGTGAGCGAAGGCGCGGCCTGGGGCAGGCATTGGTCGCTGGAGAAGCCGGTGAAGGCGGCCGTCCAGGGGCATCCAGTGGATCATTTGGTGAAGCAGCGACTGGCGAAGGAAGGGCTGAAACTGTCCCCTGCCGCGCCGGAACACACGTTGCAAAGGCGGCTGAGCTTTGATCTCACCGGCCTGCCTCCCGCAGGCGTGATGAAGGGCGACTGGAACAGCCAGATCGATGCGCTGCTGTCATCTCCGCATTTCGGGGAGAGGATGGCGATGTGGTGGCTGGACGTAGCGCGTTATTCTGACACCGACGGTTTTCAATCTGACGCAACGAGGACAAACTGGCCCTGGCGTGACTGGGTGGTGGACGCATTCAATGCCAACAAGCCGTTCGATCAGTTCACGCTGGAGCAGTTCGCCGGCGACCTGCTGCCGGGGGCCTCTGCTGAGCAGAAGCTGGCGACCTGCTTTCACCGCAACCACATGACCAACGGCGAGGGCGGGCGCGACAAGGAGGAGTCGCGCATCGATTATGTGATCGACCGCGTCAACACGATCGGTTCGGCCTGGCTAGGGCTGACGCTTGGCTGCACGCAGTGTCATTCGCACAAGTTCGATCCCATTTCACAGACGGACTACTATGCGATGAACGCCTTCTTCAACAGCATTGACGAAGATGGTGCGGCGGGCACCGCGGCCAAGCCTTACCTGAGCTATCAGTCGCCCCGGGCTGAGCGGGCGGTGAAAGAGGCCCGCGCGCTGGTGGATCTGCGCAAACCGCTGGAGGCGGAGGCGAGGAAGTCGGCGGAAAAGCCGTTTAAGGACTGGTTGACTGCGAGAAAGGCGGAGGCGGTGCCGGCTTTCAAGGCCTGGCATGTGCTGCGTGGCGAAGTCGAGTCGCAGGAGGGCACCCGGCTTGTTCAGAAGGAGGATGGCAGTGTTGCCGCAGAGGGGCCAAATCCGAGGCAGGATGACTATCGGCTCATCACCTCGGTGCATCTGTCGCGCCTGACCGGGTTGAAACTGGAGGTGCTGCCACAGGGCGGTGTGCTCTCGCGGGGCAAGACGGGTGAATTTATTCTGACCGACATCAAGGTGCAGGTCCGGCGCAAAGGCAGCTCGCAGGTCCGGGACATTGTCGTGACGGGAGCGGTGGCGGATTTTGAGCCGGGGAAGCTGGCTGCGCGTGAATACGGGGCGGTGAAGGGCACCTTGGATGATGATCCACGCAACGGCTGGACGACACGGGGGGCGCCGAAGAACAAGCCGCATGAGGCGGTGTATGAGCTGAAGGAGCCGCTGGTGATGGAGGCGGATGAGGAGCTCATCTTCGAACTGCGTCATCGCTCCACGGACGGAGATGCCAACATCGCCCGCTTCAGGCTGTCGGCCACGGATCAGCGTGGTCCGGCCGTGCGCAGCCTGGACACGGCGCCGTTGGAGCTGCTGGCGCGTGCAGGAAAGCTGGATGCCGCGTTGCGCGTGCGGTTGTTTGAACAGTTCATCGAGGATCATGAACCTTATCAGAAGGCCAGGGCATCGCTGCTCCGTGCCGAGGCGCAGCTCAAGGAGGTCAAGTCCGCCGCCGGGAAGCTCAACGTGATGGTGCTGGCTGAACGAAAAGTGCCGAGGGAGACGCATGTGCTGGTGCGCGGAGTCTGGGACAAGAAGGGTGGCAAGGTGATGCAGGGCGTGCCGGAGGCCGTCGCGCCCTGGCCTGCCGGAGCGGCCCGTGACCGAATTGGCCTGGCGAAATGGATCACCTCCAGGGACAACCCTTTGACCGCCCGGGTGTTTGTGAACCATGTCTGGCAGATGTTGTTCGGGGCGGGGCTGGTGCGCACGCCGGATGACTTCGGCCTGCAGGGGCAGCGGCCCACGCATCCCGAGCTGCTGGACTGGCTGGCCGTGGATTTCATGGAGCACGGCTGGGACATCAAGCATCTGATCAGGAGGATTGTCAGCAGCGAGACCTATCGACAGGACAGCCGCGTGTCTGCCGCGCTGCTGTCCCGTGATCCTGACAACCGCCTTCTGGCCCGCGGTGCGCGTTTCCGTCTGCCCAGCTGGATGCTGCGCGACGCAGCCCTGACCGTCTCCGGATTGCTCAACCCCGCTTTGGGAGGGCCGCCGGTGAGGCCTTTTCAACCTGAGGGCGTCTGGGAGGAGATCTTCATGGGCAGGTACACCTATGAGCCCAGCGAAGGGGCGGCCCAGTTTCGGAGAACGTTGTATGCCTTCTGGCGGCGCAGCATCGCGCCGACCTTTCTTTTCGACAGTGCCCAGCGCCGTGTTTGCGAGGTTGGCATGACACGCACCAACACGCCTTTGCAGGCGCTGACCCTGCTGAACGACCGGACTATTTTTACAGCAGCGCTTGAGCTGGCGGGGCAGGTGAAAGACATGCCGGACAACGAGGGATTGTCGTGGCTGCATCAGCAAGTTCTTGGCAGGAAGCCTGCCGAGGCCGAGTTGCGTGTGCTGCTTCGGGAGATGCAGAAAGCCTCCGGCTACTACCTGGATCATCCCAAGGAGGCGGCGGCCTATCTCGGTGGAGTCTCGGGTGATTCAGCGGAGCAGGCCCGATTGGCCGCCGCCTGTTTGGTTGCGACCCTGGTCTTGAACTTGGATGAGGCGATCACGCATGAATGAGCCAGAAGATCAAAGGGGGTGAAACTTCAGGAGGCCTTTGTGAAAGTTATTAAAATAGTGGTTGGTTAGGGCTGGGTTTTGGAAAAAAATACCGGCATGAACCTGGGCAAGCTTGGTCTTTGGATGATCTGCTTCTTCATGCTCTGGCTGGGTTGGATCGTTTTTGACATGACCCGCCCCGCCAAGACAACTCGTGGCCTGACCTCGGGATCTCTAGCCGGCCTCGGGAGCACGGCGCTGCCGGTGCTGGTGGAGTTTTATGCCGACTGGTGTGGCCCCTGTCGTGTGGTGGGACCGTTGGTGGAGTCGCTGAGTGACGAGTTGAAGGGCAGGGCGATGGTGCTGCGGGTGAACGTGGACATTGACACTGCGGCAGCGCGTGATCATGGGGTGAGGAGCATCCCGACCTTCATCGCGTTCAGGAACGGCAGGGAGACCGCCCGTGAGGTCGGGGCGATCCCCAAGGCGCGCATGCTGCGCCTTCTGGGCCTGTGAAGGCTCGTTTGATCGGCGGTCAGGGGACCGGTTCACCGGAATCGTAGGTCCACTTCAAAAGCTGGTTGTCCCGGATGTAGGCATGGCTGCTGACGTCCATGGGGCCGAACAAGGTGTTGGTGGCATAAGTGACGTCAACGACCCAGGTCGGCTTGCCATCCAGCGTCTCGCTGCGGGGGAGGCTCCAATGTTTAACCTTCTGGGGATCGATGTCGGTGACGCGACCGCTGGAAATGACAGCGAGCAGCAGGTTGTAACTGCCATCGGCATTTTGGGCCGGCTTGCCATCGGCGCCGAAGCTCACTCCCTGGCCGTTGGAAAGCGTGCTGTTATCCTTGCCTGGCGTTGTGATGCGCGTCTTGGCGTTGATCCAGGCCTGCCGAGCCTGGGCGATGCGTGTCTCCTTCCATTTGGCATAACTGACCTGGATCTGGTCTGGGAAGTCCGTGTCGGTGACGGCGATGACGCCCCGGGCGGGCGAGGTGGCCGTGGGTGCGATGGTGAGGCTGCCGTTGTCGGCGGAAAGAGCCTGGGCGGTGGCCCCTGCGCGCAGCGTCGAGCCACCGACGCTCATTTTCACTTCGACATCCTTTTTGAGGATCACAGACCTCGGAAACGCCTGAGGAGGGATGTAGGTCCAGTTTTGGGTCACCTGTTCCGCGCTTGGCAGGGTCGGGGGCGTGAACTCGTTGGTTGGAATTTTGGGAATGGTCGGCTGCCAGTCGTCTTTTTTGGCGGTGTCCTTGGCCGGGCTGCTGGAAGCATTAGTAGGCGCTCCCTGGGGGCCGTCATCCTCGACGGTGTGAGTGGGAAGGACGGGGCTAGGGGGTGTTGCAGGCCGAGCCCCTTTTTCGAAAACCACGCGTTCCCAGGGACGGGCGAGGTAGTAATCATAGGCGAGGAAGAATCCTCCAAGAATCAGCAGCGTGTAGAAAAGAGATTTCATGAGCCTCAGGGATTATGTTTTATTTCTTAAGAATAGCAACAGCGTTCCCGATGAAGCTTTTACCTCGTGCTAGCCATTAAGGCGCTAAGTGTGACAATTCTGGCAAGGCACGAATGCATCAAGAGGTTGATTCCTGCGTATGACCCGCTATAGGCGCGTCCCCAACCCTTTGCCGTAGCTTCTCGTGCCCAAGACCGTCGTCGCTTCCTACACCAGTCCCGGAGCCCTGCTCTTCTTCACCATTCACGTCGCCGCGATTCTTGCGGTGTTCATGGTCAAACCTGACGCCACCAGCCTCATCCTCTGCGGATCGCTGTTTTTGATCCGCAAGTTTGGCATCACCGGGGGCTATCATCGTTATTTTTCACACCGTTCCTTCAAGACCTCGCGCTGGTTCCAGTTCGTGCTGGCCTGGCTGGGCGGCATGGCGGCGCAGAAGGGCGCGCTCTGGTGGGCGGCGCACCACCGCCATCATCATCAGCATTCCGACCAGCCTGAGGATATTCATTCCGTCAAGCAGCAAGGTTTTTACTGGGCGCATCTGGGCTGGATCCTGGCCCCGGACTACAACGATTACGACGCGAAGCGTGTGAAGGACCTGACGAAGTATCCTGAGCTGGTCTTCCTCGACAAATATCATTACATCCCGCCGGCGCTGCTCGCCCTGACCTGCTATCTGATTGCCGGTGTGCCCGGCCTGCTCTGGGGCTTCTGCGTGAGCACGGTGATCCTCTATCACACGACCTTTGCCATCAACTCCTTCTGCCACCTGCTCGGCCGCCGTCGCTACGAGACGGGGGAGTCGAGCAAGAACTCCTTCATCCTGGCCATCCTGACGCTGGGCGAGGGCTGGCACAACAACCACCACTACTATCCGCACTGCGCCCGGCAGGGCTTCTTCTGGTGGGAGATTGACCCAACCTATTATGCGCTCAAGCTGCTGAAGCTGGTTGGCATCGTCCATGAGATCAAGGAGCCGACGAAGCGTGTCCTGGACGGGCGCGAGGCGACGGCAGCCCTGGGCTGACTCATCCCGACCCTCAGTGGGTCAGGGCGTAGAAGAGGATGTTGATGCCG
>CAZXPU010000062.1:0-30791 GCA_964642905.1 uncultured Prosthecobacter sp. | reverse complement strand
GCGTCGTGCGCGCCGACACCGTGCACGGCGAGTCGCCGCCGCTCCTGCTCACGCGCGCCGAGGCGGCGCTGGACAGCGAGACGGGGCTGCTGGGGCTGGCCTCGGAGAGCGAGACGGCGTAGGCGTGGGGTCGGAAATTGAACGCCCCATGACCCACCCCCGCCCCGTCGCCCTGATCGTCCTCGATGGCTGGGGCCTGGCGCCACCCGCGCCGGACAACGCGGTGACGCTGGCCCTGTTGTCCCTGCTGCAGCTGGCGGCGCATCCTGGTGACGGCCAGGCGCTGGAACATTTGCGCATGACGCCGCTGTGGCCGCTGCTGCAACGCGAGGGCAGGGGCTGGCGCTATCACATCGCGACCGTTCAGAGACGGGTGATCGAGGAGGGCTTTGCGGCGTTTGCCGAAGAGTGGCTGGAGATGCTCGGCGGCCTGGGCATTTCCCTGGATGAATTTCATGTGCGCCGTCTGGCCCAGTTTGCCGACATCTCGGCGGAGTTTGATGCCTCGGGCAGCCGTGACATTGACGATTTCCTGCGGCAAGCGCGAGACTGTCCGCTGCGTGTGCGCGGGTCGCCCCAGGCCATCCAGGTGATGACGATTCATGCGTCGAAGGGGCTGGAGTTTGACATCGTGATGCTGCCCAAGCTGGACGGTGATGCCATGGACAAGCTGCGCCGCGAGGAACTGCTCGTCAGTCGCGACGCCATGGGCGTGCGCTGGGTGCTTCAAACGCCGCTGCGTGTGTTTGCCGACTTTGACCCGGTGCTTCAGGCGGAGCTGGAGGAGGCCAGAAGACGCGGAGCCTTTGAATCCCTCTGCCGTTTGTATGTGGCGATGACACGGGCCAAACGCGCCCTTTACCTGGTGGTCGAGCCACGGAAAAAAAGCGCCACGGCGGTCAAGGAGTCTGCGCTGCTGAGGGAGGCGCTCGGCGGAGGCGGGGCTGAATCGCCGTCACCGGTTTACGAAGTCGAGTGGCAGACGGGTGATCCTGCGTGGCATGTGAAGGAAAAGCGTGGGCCTGCTTCTGTTCCGCCGGCGGTGATCTTCGAGGAGCCTTTGGGTGAAGTGCTGAGGCGGACGCAGCCGATGGCGCGTCGTCGCACTCCGTCAGGCGAGGAGAGCTTCCGGGTGAAGGGCTCCGTGCTTTTCAGCGCGGGGCGTGAACCCGGTCGTCGTCTGGGAACCTGCGTTCACGAGCTGTTTGCCGAGATCGAATGGCTGCTTCCCTGGGAGGAGGTTCAGGCACGCTGGCTGGAACGCGGCCTGGTTTCCCGGCAGGATCTGGCCGAGGGCGCCGAAGGGGTTGAAGCCGAAGCCTGTGTCATGGTGAGACGGGTGCTGGAGTCCGACGCCGGCCGTGAAATCTTCGTTTCCAAGGCAGCGGAAACCGAAGTCTGGCGTGAGCGGCCTTTCGATCTGGTGATGGATGGCGAATGGGTGTCCGGTGTTTTTGACCGAGTGATGATCCGGCGCGACGGCGATGGCAGGGCGGTGTCGGCCTGGATTGTGGACTTCAAGACCGACGAGGTTCCTGATGAGGCGGCGCTCAAGGCCAAGTGTGAGGGCTATGCGCCGCAGATCCGGCTGTATCGAACCGCTTTGTCAAAACTGACGGGACTGGCTCCGAAGAAAATCCGGGCGGCACTGATCTTCACGCGTTTGTGCCGGATCGCAGAACTCTGACCTTGAGTCAGCTGTGCAGAAGGCTTGTTATAGCGGTGTCGCGTCGATTGCTGGTGGTGATTTTTTCCAGCTTGTAGGCACCGCCCTTTTTCGGTTTGGACTTTGCAATCGGAGTCTCGGCGGGTTTCTCGGCCTTGGTGGGACCGGTCACATCCGTCTGAGGAGTGGCGGCGGGATTGATGACAGCCGTGTCAGTGACGTCGATGGCATCCGCCGTCTTGGATCTGGAGAAGGGCCAGAATTTCCAGCCTCCTGTTTTGGGTTCCTGGGCTTGTTCAGTCGTGTCTGGTTCAACGGCGGCGACCTTGGAGGGCTCAGGCTGTTCAGGCTTCGTGAGGGCGGGAGATTCCGTTGGCGGGGAAGCGTCGGAAGGGGCGGAGGAAGCCGTGTCCACAAGTTGGTCATCGGCACGTGCCTTGGAGAAGGGCCAGAATTTGCGGCCTTTGGGCCTGGTCTCCTGGGCTTTATCCGGTGTTTCTGGCTGAGCCGCGGCCAGCTTGGAGTCTGCAGGTTTTTCGGGTGCTGGAGCCTCAGGGCCGACACTGGCTTCAGGCTTTGCCTCGGACTTGGCGGGAGCGGTGGAAGATTCCTGGGACTTTGACGCGGCAATCACGGCTTCATCCCCTGTGTCAGGCTTGGGAACTTCATGTTTATGACCGTGAGGCAGCTTGCTCGGTGTGATCTCGACCTTGGCACCGATGCCAACACCGTTGAAAAGATCGACCACATCATGCATGCCCATGCGGATGCATCCAAAGCTGGCTGGCTTGCCGAGATTGCCTTCTTCGGTGGTGCCATGAATGTAGATGAAACGCTTCATGGCATTGCGGTTGGCGCTTTCCATGCCTCGGAGCCAGAGGATCCGGGAGACGATGGGGTCGCGTCCAGGGGCATTGGGCTTCAGGACCTCACCGTTCCAGTGGCGGCTTTTTAAAACGGCTCCGGTGGGCAGGCCATGGCCGATCTTGGCGATGACCTCATGCTTGCCCAGGGGGGTGCGATAACTTCCCGGCTGGTCTCCAATGCCAAATTTGGAGGTCGAGATGGTGTAGGTTTTCTTCAACTCTCCATCCTGATACAGGCCGAGCTTCTGTTCCTTGACGCTGACCACGATTTCTGACCTGGGGCCGATGCTGTTGCAGGCAGCCATCATCATTGCGCCGCCTGCCAGAAGCAGACGCAGAGTGCCGCATGCCTTCTGCCGGTTGAAGGCGATGGAAGAGGGCGGAATCACAAACATCATTCAATATTATTAATAGATGTTAAATATTTCTGCAATCTTCAAGTTTTGCGAAAAGGCCGCCAATCTGGCGGTCTGCCATGCACGGAGGACCCGGTCTGTAACGCATTCCGGGGGGGCGCTTTATCAACGCCAAGCGCTGCGTCAGGCGGCTGGGGATAGGCCAAGGTAGATCAGCCCTGCATAAGCCAGCTTGCAGACATAATGAAGGATCTGATCTTGATGAAAGTTGGTTCGGCCGCTGCACTTGGCGACGTCGATTGTCCAATGAACGACAAATTCAATGGCCCCCAGGATGAAGGAGCCTGTGACCGTCCAGACAGCGCCGGCGTGCATGAAGCAATGGGCGCCCATGCACCACAGCCAGATTTCTTCAGGCCTTGCGGGGTCGGCGAGCTTTTTCAGAAGCCGCCAGTTTTTGCCTGTGGCGATGTATTCCCCCTGGAGCGGGAAGTCCATGATCGCATGTCCGATGCAAAGGGCAAAGAACACCTGGAAGGCGGCGAAGAGTTGGTGCGGGGGAGTCTCCAGTAGTCCGGACATGCCCTGCAAAATCCTCTCCGACAGCGAGGCTGGCAACTTGAAAATCAACCGGAAGCCCACCTTTCAGGACCCGCAGATGGCTCAGAAGGTCTCAGATGGCCCCTGTGAGGGGAGGGGGGAGTGAGGCAGAAAGGGGCAGACTTGCAGGCTTGGTTGTCTCAGATTACCCTCATGCCTGCGAGGGGAACAGAGAGTTACGGAGGTGGGAGGGGGACGTCGTTGACTGGCTGGCGACGCCGGAGAGCCGGGGGGGATTCGGGCTGTTGTGGGGTGGTTGGGGCGGGCAGGAGAGGCGTGGAGGCGGGGGCGTGAGCCGGTTGGGCCGGGCGGATCTGAGGGGTTGCCTCCGTCGCAGGGGTGTTTGTGGCCTCACTGAAGGTCACCCATCCGGCGATGTCGCCTTTCTGAAGCTGCACACGGGTCTTGTCCATGGTGGCTCCGGGCTGAACTTTGCGGATCTTGACGCCCTGTTCGTTTTCGCTGCCGATGCGTGCTTCACTGAACTGGCTGGTGGTGCGGTCGATGAGCACGGCGACGACCTGGCCGTCCACTTCATAAATGCCGGAGAGACCGAGATTGTCGGTGAAGATGGGGCCGGTCGGGGTGTCCGGTGACGGCAGGTCCTTGGTGGTGAAAATGGAGCGTTCCCAGAGGGCCGAGTAATGCTGCAGGGCGGGTGTTTCAACCGGGGCTTGATCGGCCGCCGAGGAAGCGGTTGTTGCGCCCATCAAGGCGGCGATGCAGCCCAGCATGATGAGAATAGGATGTCGGCGATGATTCATGGTGTGTCAGCCTTGGAGAGTTTTGCGGGGGCCTTCTCGTGGTAAAACTGGGTGACTTCGGCTTCCACATTGATGGTTTTTCCCTCGCCGGCAGGAGTGATCTGCAGGCGGGTGATGCCAATGAGGCGGCCGGAGGTCTGAAGGGCGTGCATCCAGGAGAAGAAGGCTTGTTCCTTGATTTTGCTGAGCGTGACCCTGACGGAGGCCTGGTCATAATATCCGCCCTGTTCCTCGACAGGCAGGCCGTCCTGGCCGATCTGTCTGACGGCTTCCAGGAACTGGCGGTCGGCGAAGGTCAGGGCGAGCTTTTCGGCTTCCTTCTGAATGGTTTCGAGCAGGCGGCTGGAGGCCTCCTGACGGGAGGAGAAGCCGGGGACGTTCTTGTCCAGCCAGTCATATTTCCGTTGCCATTCGCTGCCCTGGGCGATGGCTTCGTTCATCTCGATGACACGGTCGCGCAGGCCTTCGTTTTCCTCCAGGATGGCCAGGTAATGGCGGACTCCCATGGCGAGGCCGCCGCCGCCGATGATGATCAGGAACAGCACGGCAAACAGCGTGAGCAGGATCTTTTCGCTGCGTTTCATGGGCGGCGCTCTCCTTTCACTTCAAAGGTGGCGCTGTTGTCGCTGGCGATCTGCGGGTCGGGCGTCTCGAAGGCATAGCGCGAGAGGGCTTCCACACCCTTGATCTCCTGCATGTATTGCAGGGCCGGGGAAACGTCCGGGGTGCGGCCGCGCAGGGCCAGGCTGCCGGGTGTCCATTCGAAGTTCGTCATCGCCACCTCGGTGCTGGCGGAAGGCTGCATGATGTCGAGCAGCACCTGCATCGGGCCGAGGCCGGGATCGACGGCGGGCGAGGCTTCGATCCAGGCCTTTTTCTGATCGAGGGCCTGCGAGGCGCGGGGGGTCAGTTCGGCGATCTTGTCACGCAGCAGGTCGCGTTCACGGAGGGCGCTGGAGATGAGGACCATCATCACGGCGACGCAGGCGGCCAGGGCCAGGCCGATGCCGAGGGTGGTGACGCGGGTGCGGGCCCTGGCTTGCTCGCGGTTGCGTGCGGCCAGGATTTCCGCCGGCTGAAGCGTGCTGATCCTGCCGGAACGAAGCACCGGCGCAGGGGCCTGTTCCCGGTGTGCGGACAGTCCGGTGATGCGCTCGATCTGTCCAAGGTCACCCTCATCGTCGAGCCACAGGATGATGCCCTCCACCTTGCCAAGCACGCGCTGGAAGCCGAGCTGGACGCAAACATGGTTAAGCTCGCCCAGTGCCGTGTCGTCCAGGTGGCGGGCGGAGAGCGGGCTGGCGTAGACGATCTCAGCGCCATGGGTGATGGTGACGGTGAGGCGTCCCATTTCACGCTGAAGGATGATGCTGTCGGCCGGCAGCGGCCGGCAGCGGGCGCTGATGCAGACCTCGTCCGGCAGCCGCTGCCCCTGCCAGGCGGGGGCGTGTGTCTCCCTGAGGGCGATGAGGGTGGTGAGATAGGCGCCGTCCTTTTCCTGGAGGATGAGCACCTGCAGGCCGTGTTCGGGATCGGTGATGCGCACTCCCAGGCGTTCAAGATGAAGCAGGGCCATGTCACGCAGGTGCTCGGGCTGGCCGTGCAGCCAGGCGGGCAGCACCCAGACCTGGGAGGAGGGCAGGGCGAGCACGCGCTTCTGGGCGTCGCCGGAGAAGGCGCCGGTGACCTGGTCAAACTCGGAGTCGAGGGTGCAGGCGGAGTCCTCCTGGCCTGACCAGCGGCACCAGCCGGTGCTGCCAGGCATGAGGAGTTCAAGATTGGACTTGCGGTTACGAGCCATGTTGAGGGGGGAGTTCGCCACGCCAGATGGCCTGTTGATTTTGGACGATGAGCACGAGGCGGCGGCGGATGTCACCGGAGCGGCCGGTGCTTTCCAGACGTTTGATGGGGCCTGCAAACTGCACCCAGCGGGTCAGCAGCTCGACGGTCTGCGGCTGATAGACGCCGAGCAGCTGGGCGACCTGGACGGGGGAGCCGAGGCGGTTGTCATCGCGGGTGTTCTGGGCGCCGTCCTTGCCGGCGCGGAAGGTGACCAGCGGCATCACGCGCTCCACGGGCACGTTGGCGAGCAGGGCGATGAGCTCGGGGCGCGCCTGATTGACGTCCAGGCGGCCGTCGCCAAGGACGGTGAACCACTCCCGCCAGTCAGGGCGGAGCTCGTTGACGAGGTCCATGCCGCGAACCAAAAGCATTTCATCAATTTCGAGGAACGGCCTGTTGTAGGGCAGCCCGCTGAGGCCCGCCTTTTGGTAGTCGCGCTTCTCAGCGCCCTGGAGGCCGGTTCTGTCATCCTCGTCGATCCAGTCGCGCAGGGAGTCGATCACGGCGGAGGCGGCCTCGGGCTTGAGACCCCAGGAGGCGAAGAGCCTGGGCAGCAGCACCTTGTCGCCGCTGGCGAGGAGGACGTTGATGTTCAGCCGGGCCTCCTCCGTGGTAAGCCTGACGTCATAGCCGCTGCCGTCCGGCAGGGTGTAGTGGAGGAGCGGGTCGTCGATCTTGACGGCCGGGTGCCTGGCGACCTCGAGGCCCATCTGGGCGAGACGTTTGGCGAAGGTGCGGCCGCGCAGCTCGCGTGTGCCGCGGGTGTCGGCATCGAGGGCCTTGGTGCCCGCGAGCACGACCATGCCCATGACCGTGATCATCCAGAACACGGCGATGAGAGAAGAGCCGCGGCGCGTGGCATGCGGGTGAAGACCGAAGCTTGGAACTCGAAGCGGGAATTGCGAAGCGCGGGATTCGATTGACGAAGAGCGCAGGGCGACGCCGTGGGCACGAACGTTCCCAGGAAGGGCTGGCGGCGCTTCGTGGGTGAATTCGTGACTGGAGACGGCGTGTGTCATTCGGGCATTGTCATTTCAGGGCGACCAGGTCGTTGGCGATCCAGTAGGTGAACTCGTATTCGCGGGGATCCTTGAGGAACTGGAAGTGCAGCCGCATGAAGAGCGGGGGGCTGGTGTCCTTTTCCGGGTTCCAGCTGGCGAACCAACGTTTCTTTTCTGCGTTGTAGAACTCCCAGCGGAACTCCTTCAGTCCCTGGAGCAGGGGAAGTTCGGCGATGGATTCATAGGCGTCGAAGGCGTTGGGTTTCTCCAGGCGCTTGAGATGGCGGACATTGAGCTGGAGGGCTCCCGGCTCCTGGGATCGGGTGATGGCAAACTCGACCGCGTCAGCGAGCCGGACCCGGCTTGTCCACACGAAGGGGGGGCGGCCGCCTTCGATGAGCAGGTTGCCAGCGGCGCCGCGCCTGGCCTTTTCGAGGCCGCAGCTCAGACGGATGCCGGGCGGCAGGTTCTCCAGGTAGTCCCGCCAGGCGGCGGTGAAATGGGTGAGGCGTGTCTCGGCGACACGGGCGTTGTTCATGGAGGTGCCGAGCTGCAGGGCGCCGTTGGCGATGCTGTAGACGCCGCCGATGAGCAGTCCGATCAGGCCCATGGCGAGGATGACCTCGATGAGAGTGAAGCCCTGGCGGCGGAGGCTTCCGGCCCGCCGGCCATGGAGACGGCTGCGCTGAATTGCTTCAGGGGCTGGAAGGTGAATAAACATAGGTTTCCATCTGCCTTTTGAGGGCGTGTTTGCCGCTGCCTTCGGCCAGCCAGGCCTCGGCGCGGATGAGGAACATCTGGTCGAGCTCCTCCTTGTCCTGAGTGAAGAGACGTACCTTTTCGATGCTGGCGGCGGCGTCGATGCCGTCGCCTGTCTTGGGGAAGCTGACGGTGCGGGGCTTCAGCTCCGGCTGGTGGGCGACTTCGGCGAGCACAGACTCCAGCACGCGCAGGACCTGGGCCTCCTGGCGGGAGCGTTTGGTGGTCTGGGCAATCTGGTCGAGGGCACGGGTCATGCCGACGGCGACGAGAGAAAAGAGCGCCATGGCGAGCAGGATTTCGAGCAGCGCGAAACCGGAGGCAGAGGAAGCCCCGAACCTTGAATGTGGAAAGCGAAGAAGGAGCTTCGAAAGGCCGGCGGCGTTTCGAACTCCTGTCCTGGCGTCCTGGAAGGTGGCGGGTTTCATGAGTTCACGATGACGTTTTTTTTCACCGCGCAGGCCGTGAGCGGATCAAAGGCGAGTTCGATGCTGCCGGCGGGACTGGTGATCCGGACCTCGATGGGTTCGCAGATGCCGGTGGGGCTGAACTCCCAGGTCTCGCCCTGGCGGGCGTTGCGGAAGGTTTTGTCGCCGACGCGTCGGATCTGGACACGGCCGCCTTCGCCGCCCAGGCCGCCGTCGAGGGCCAGTTCGACAAGGCGCTGCTTCATGACGGCCTCCTGCAGGCTGCGGCGTGCGGTGCCCTCGATCTCGGCGGCGGTTTTTCTGAGCCTGGCCTGGTCCTGCATGCCGGTGACGGAAAGCACGCCGATGCCGAGGATGAGCATGCAGAGGCCCATGGCGATGCAGATCTCGATGAGGGTGAAGCCTGACGAACGGAGCACGAAGGATGAACGACGAAAACCAGGCCCGGTGGCGGGACAGGTTTGGGCGGGGTTCAAGAATGTGCTGAACGTTCTCATCGGTGCTTCGTCACCTGGCTTGGATTTCAGAGGTCCCAGTTGCCGATGTCGTCGGCGGTGTCGGGCTGGCCGTCGGGACCTGCGGAATAGACATCGAAGCCTCCCTTGTCCTTGGTGCCGGGACGGCGGTAGTGGTAGGGGTTGCCCCAGCCGTCGAGCAGGGGCTTTTTCAGTTTGGCGACCCAGTTCTGGGGGCTGGGACGGGAGGAGGGCTTGGTGACGAGGGCGTTCAAGCCCTGCTCGGTGGTGGGCAGGAAGGTGTTGTCCACCTCATAGCCGCGGAGCGCGGCGGTGAGCGTGTTGATGTCGGCCTTGGCACGGGTGCGCTTGCCGGAGCTGGTGACGTCGCCGAGTGAATAAATGCCGGCGCCGACGAGCAGGGCGATGATGCCGAGCACGAGCATGATCTCGACGAGGGTGAAGCCTGCGGGGCGGAATCGGATGGAGTTTTTCAGGGTGTGTTTCATGGAAGGAGGCGGGGGTTATTTGCTGATGTTGCCGATGGTCTGGAAGATGGCGGTCATCATGAGGTAGGCCATGGTGCCGACGAGGCCGGCCATGAGGAAGACGATGGCGGGCTGGGCGAGCGCGGTGAGCTTTTCGATCTTCTTGCCAAGGTCGCGGTCAAAGCGTTCGGCGGCCTTGGCGAGGGCGGCGGACATGTCGCCGGTCTGCTCGCCGACGTTGACCATGTCGAGCAGCAGGGCGGGGAAGAGACCGCTGCGGTCGAGGGCTCGGGAGAGGCTCATGCCTTCCGCGACGAGGCTCATGATGCGTTCGAACTCCTTGCGGAAGTGCGGGTTTTCGACGGCCTGCTGGGTGAGCTGCATGGCATGAACCATGGGCAGTCCGTTGCCGAGCAGGTTGGCCATAGTTTCAAGCATCTGGACATAGAAGCGGGTGCGCAGTACTTCGCCGAACAACGGCAGGTGAAGCTTGAAGCGCGCCCAGGGGATCTGTGATTCAGGCCGCGCCAGAACGGCTTTTGCGATGATGAAGGCGGCGGCCAGGGAGATGAGGATCATCCACCAGGTGCTTTTCAAAATATCACTGAACTTCAGGATGAGCTGGGCGGCCATCGGCAGGCTGCCGCCCGTGCTGTCCATCAGCTCCATGAGCTGCGGGATCAGATAGACGACAAACAGCAGCGTCACGGCGATGGCGGCGACCACCAGGAAGGAGGGGTAGATCAGGGCGAACAGCACCTTGGACCTGAGGGCGGCAAGGGAGCGCAGGTAGGCGACCTGACGCTGCAGGATCGAGGGCAGCGTGCCGCTGGCCTCCCCGGCGTTGGCCAGGGCGCAGTAGAGGCCGCCAAAACTTGGGCTGGTGGCGGCGATGGCCTTGGAGAAAGGCAGGCCGTCACGCACCTTGGCGCGCAGCACGGTGGCGAGTGTCTTGACGCCTGAGAGCTCGCGTCGGCGTTCCATGGTGGCGAGCGCGGGTTCAAGCTGGATGCCGGCGTTGAGCAGGTCGGAGAGTTCCTCGGTGAAGAGCAGCACCTGCTGGGGCTTGAGTTTGATCGGGCCGCTGGCTGTCGCTGCGTTTTCTTCACGGGTCCTGGCGGCCTGTTGAGCATTTGGGCGTGCGGTGCCGCCGGACTGCTCCAGCCGGAAGGGGCTGAGTCGTTTCCTGCCCAGCAATGCCATGGCCTCCGAGCGATCGGCGGCCGCGATCTCGCCGGTGATGACACCGGAGGGACTGTGGGCGCTGTAGGCGAAGTTCGGCATGGTGGATCAAAGGGTTTTTCGAGTCGCTGGGGCTTGGTTCAGGATCCTTTTCAGGCAGCCTGGCGCGAAGGTGTGATCAGGGGTTTCACCGCCACGGTTTCCTCGGCCTTGCGATCCATGGAGGTGACGCTGAGGACCTCCTCGATGGTGGTTTCACCGGTGAGGACCTTCTGGAATCCATAGCCGCGCATGGGCATGAAGCCGTCCTTCATGGCCTGGCGATGCAGATCGGCCGGATGGGCGCGGGTGTTGATGAGGTGCTGCAGGGCGTGGGTGACGAGCACGACCTCGTAGATGGACAGGCGACCCTGGTAGCCGCTGCCCCGGCAGGATTCGCAGCCGACGGCCCGCATGATGGTTCCGGGGGTTCCGAGCGGGAAGCCGATGCTTTGCAGATACTCGCGTTCCACCTGGGCAGGCTGGCGGCATTCCGGGCAGAGTTTCCTGACGAGGCGCTGGGCGAAGAAGGCGCGTACGGCGCTGGAAACCAGGAAGGGTTCGACGCCCATGTCGACAAGACGGGAGATGCCGCCGATGGCGTCATTGGTATGCAGCGTGCTGAGCACGAGGTGACCGGTCAGGGCGGCGCGGATGGCGATTTCGGTGGTCTCCAGGTCGCGCATTTCACCGATCATGACGACATTGGGGTCGCCGCGCAGGATGCTGCGCAGGCCTGTGGCGAAGGTCAGGCCGATCTCCGGCTTCACGGCGATCTGCACGATGCCGGGCATCTTGTACTCCACCGGATCCTCAATGGTCACGATGCGGCGGTGGGCCTGGTTGAGCTCGGTGAGAAAGGCGTAAAGCGAAGTCGATTTGCCGCTGCCGGTGGGGCCGGTGATGAGGATGATGCCGTTTGGCAGCCTGAGCAGTTCCTCGACCACTGGACGGATGGTGTCGGTCATGCCGAGGCGGTTGAGGGTCATGGCCTGCTGGGCGAGCAGGCGCAGGCTGACGCTTTCGCCCTCGACGCTGGGAATGGTGGCGACGCGGACGTCGATGGGCAGGCCATCGAGTTCCAGGTTGATGCGGCCGTCCTGCGGCAGGCGTTTTTCGGCGATGTCGAGCCGCGCCATGATCTTCAGGCGTGCGATGACACTGGCCTGCAGGGACTTGATGTTCTCGGGAACCGGCAGCTCCTCCAGACGTCCGTCGATGCGGTAACGAATGCGCAGGCGGTCCTGCTGCGGTTCGACGTGGATGTCCGTGGCGCGCTGCTCGAGGCCGCGGCGCAGGATCTGATTCACAAAGCGCACGACGCTTGCTTCTTCATCCTCGGGGGCGTCCAGGACAGTCACCTCGTCGGCCAGTTCATCGCCACCCCAGTCGGCGCGGCCACGCAGGATCTTCTCAAAGGTGTCCGCGCCGAGTCCGTAGAGTTTCTGCAGGCCTTCGGCGATGCGTGTGCGCTGGCCGACATGCCAGACAATGTTGTGCGGGACGCTGGATGCCACACGTTGATGGGTGACGAGGTTCAGCGGATCAAAGGTGGCCAGATGCAGGGTGCCGTGGGTGGATTTCTGTTCGGTGGAGTCGGAAGGCGTCTCTTCAAACTTCACCGGCAGGACGCGGTGACGGAGGGCGATTTCGGCGGGTAGATGACGGCGCAGGCCCGCCTCGGCAGGTTTGTCAGTGGCACCCTCCCACCAGCCCAGACCGAAGGTTGTCGCCAGTGCCTGGAGAAAGTCCTTTTCACGAACCCCCTCACAATCCAGCACCGCCTCGACGAAGGAGGTCTGGTTGTAGCAAGCCTGATCAATGGCTTCAGCGACGGCTGGATTGTCAGCGCAACCAGCTTCAGCCAGAAGGTTCTGGATCAGGGGCATCATGAGGGTGAGGTTATAATGACAGTTATTTTATTGCTGGAAATTATGATTTTTAATAAAAAGAGCAAGTATTAAATAAAACCAAATCATCGGCTGTTGCTGATTGTTCAAGAAGCGAACAGCAACCCGGCTGAAGGGTTAAAGAGTTGGTAATGAGCGCTTAAGAGGGCTCATTTTCTTGGGCCTTGACCGGAGGAAGGCCGAATGCCAGATCGACCCAACGCCTGTAGCCTGGAGCACTCAGTGTTGGTCGGCCAGGGCTGTGGGTGACCTTAAACCCTGACGAGTGCTGGTTCCGGATACTCAAAGGTTCGTCCTTCGAAATTGCGGATCAGGGTTCTTTGTTCGTCCCTGAGCAGGACGTAGTCGGGATTGACCGGCACCTTGCCGCCGCCTCCAGGGGCGTCGATGACAAACTGGGGAATGGCATAGCCGGTGGTGTGGCCGCGCAATTGCTCGATGATTTCAATGCCTGCGGACACGCTGGCCCGCAGGTGGCTGGAGCCTTGGATGAGGTCGCACTGATACAGGTAGTACGGCCTTACGCGGCACATGAGCAGCTTCTGAACGAGGCTCTTCATGACCTCGGCGCTGTCATTGACGCCTCGAAGAAGGACGCTCTGGTTGCCGAGGGGGACGCCATGATTGGCGAGCATCTCCAGGCCTGCCTTGACTTCCGTGGTCAGTTCACGCGGGTGATTGGTGTGAATGCTGAGCCACAGAGGATGGTATCTGGCCAGCATCTGGCAGAGCTCCGGCGTGATGCGCTGGGGGAGGAAGATGGGCACCCGGCTGCCGATGCGCACGAACTCGATGTGCGGGATGCTGCGCAGGCGGCGCAGGATGCCCTCGAGCTTGGCATCGCTGAAGAGCAGGGGGTCGCCTCCGCTGAGCAGCACGTCACGAACCTCATCGTGGCGTTCCAGGTAACGGAAGGCGGCTTCGTAGTCCGTGTGCAGCTCCTGTTCCCCCACGCCACTGACGACCCTGCTGCGGGTGCAGTAGCGGCAGTAGGAGGCACAGCGGTCAGTGACGAGGAAAAGCACGCGATCAGGGTAGCGGTGAACAAGGCCGGGGACGGGCATGTGGCTGTCCTCACCGCAGGGGTCGGCCATTTCGTCAGGATCATCCCAGGTTTCCTCAATGCGGGGGATCACCTGGCGGCGGATCGGGCACTCCGGATCATCCGCGTCAATGAGATTGAAGTAGTGAGGGGTGACCGCCATGGCGAGCTTCTGGCCGCTGAGCAGCACCCCGGCTCGTTCTTCTTCCGTGAGCTCCAGGTGCTGTTCAAGCTGCGAGAGGCTGGTGACGCGGTTGCGCAGCTGCCAGGCGGCGCTGTTCCAATCCTCGCTCCGGATGCCGGCATCCTTCCAATAGCCCGGTGCATGGGACCGAAATGCTTTCTCCGGTAAGAATGAAGGCGGCGTGCGCATGTAAGGTTGGCTGAGGAAGGTGATTACGTTCGGAGAATCCTGGGTGTCAAACTTTGTCAGGAAAAAGTGGGTTCGCCCCGCCAGGTGTTCGTCCAGATGACCGTATCCAGGCTGTTCGAGAAGCCGAAAGCTTCACAAAAACCGCCTCAAAAATACTCGTAACCTTTCTGGGATTTAACTTGCGTTAGGCCGTGTACAAAGAGGATGATGAAACCCGTCCTGGCAGGTCGTTTTTTCCGTGAGAGACGACAGGCTCTGCATCCCGTTCCCCCTTCGACAAAAATTTCGAATCTGTTATGAAACTCCCGCTTATCAGCAGGCTGTGCACGTGCCTGCGCGCCCTTCACAACAAGATGATTTGGGCTGCCGCCCTTGCGCTTGTTTTATCCTGGCCGGTTCTGCGTGAAAAGCAGGCCCTCAGGCAGGCCGGGCAGGATGAGGCGCTGACCAAGGCGGCGGGAGCTGTCACGGGTCTGTCTTCAGCCAATGACAAGGTGCAGGCGCCGGACGCCGGGCAGGAAAAAAAGTCTGCAAACAAGGGACGTGCAGGAGAAAAGGAGTCGCTGATGACGGTCTTCGCCCAGGCGCTTCTGCAAATCCAGGTGCCTGACGCGGATGAGGCAAAACTGCCGGGCAACGCTGGAGTGCGTTTCTTCATTTCCAACCCGGCGCAGGAACTGTCGGCTCGTTTTACCAATCAGGGAGCGGTTCTCGGGTCCGGACGGACGGGCGCCTGGAAGGCGCAGGTCAGTGTCAGCGCCATGGGCTCGGAGAAGGTCGTTTCGGCTGTGCCGGACCAGGTGGAGCCAGGTGTCGATGGCGGCAAGGTCAGCTATGAGCGTGGTTCGCTGGTGGAGTGGTATGAGAACAAGCCAGCGGGAATTGAGCACGGAGTGACGGTGCGCAGACGTCCGTCCTTCCTGTCGGATGATGACTCGGGCAGGCTGCGTGTGGACATGCGGGTGAACGGCCTCTCCGCCAGCGGAGACGGGGGTTCCATTCTCTTTGAGGATGCGCAGAAGCAGCGTGTGATGAGGTATGACGGCCTGAAGGTCTGGGACGCCAACGGCAGGCAGCTTGCCGCGGAGATGTCTCCGATGGAGGAGGGGGTCAGCATTCTTGTGGCGGACGCCGGAGCCGCCTATCCCATTGTGATTGACCCGCTCTTCACCTCCCTTGAGACCAAGCTTTCAAGGGCGGAGCTCGAGTGTGGCAAGCCCGGCGATTATTATGGTCACGCCGTGGACATTGTCGGAGACTTGGCGCTCGTCGGCAGCCCTGGAGATGACAACCTGCGCGGAACTGACGCCGGTGGAGCCTACCTTTTCCAGCGTTCGGGCACCAACTGGTCACTGGTGACCAAGCTCAAGGCGGGAGACGGCAGCACAGGGGATCGTCTGGGCGGCTCTGTGGCGATTGGCGGTGGCTTCGTGCTGGTTGGAGGCCGCATGGCCGACCTTCCGGGCAAAGCGGACGCCGGGGCTGTGTACATGTTTTCATTGAAGTCCGGTTTCTGGACCCAGACCGGCAAGCTGACGGCCAAAGACGCCTCCGCTGGCGCCTGGTTCGGTGAGAGCCTGGCGATTGATGGCAGCAATGTGATCATTGGTTCGCCGACCGCCTCCGAGGGGCGCGGTGCCGCCTATCATTTCACGCGCGGCGGCTCCACCTGCGCGCAAAAGGCCGTTTTGAAAGCGAATGATGCGCAGCCCGGAGACGGGTTTGGCAGCGCGGTGGCGATCAGTGGCGGCAGGGCCTTCATCGGCGCACCGCTGAGGAATTCCCAGCGTGGTGCCGTGTATTCTTTTGAACTGGCAGGCTCCACCTGGCTCCAGATTCAGACACTGACGCACAGTGCGGGATCAGGCGGGGATCTTTTTGGGGATTCGATTGTGCTGGACTTCCCAAGAGCCGTTGTGGGTGCTCCCGGACGTGATTCTGCCGCTGGAGCCGCCTATGTGTTTGGTCGTTCTGGCAGCACCTGGGTGCAGACGCAGGAATTGAAGGCCTCTGACGCCTCCGCCGGGGACGCTTTCGGCATGTCCATGAGCCTTCACCGCACCACGATTCTGATCGGGGCTCCTGGTGATGACCTGACGAATCTGAACCAGGGCAGCGCCTACCTTTTCAGTTCCGAAGGCGCGAGCACTTGGAGCCAGCAGGCAAAGCTCAAGGATGATGCAGGTGTGCAGGGGGATTGGTTTGGCGGCGCGGTCGCCTTCGACCAGACCACGGCTGTGATCGGGGCCTTCCAGGCGGATGCGCCGGGCTGGAACAATGCGACGATCGAGGATCTTGGCGTCGTTTACGTCTTTCGTGTGTTTGCCTCCAGCGGTCCAAGGGTCGCCGTGCGCATGCTGGATCCTGCGACAAAGCTTCCGCCTCTGGGAGAGCTTGTGGATGGGGACAGCATTTACTTTGGCGAAGTTCTGGTCGGACGCTCCAGCAGCAACAGCTTCCTGATTGAGAACCTGGGGGCTTCTCCCCTGAACAACCTCAAGGGCCTGTTGTCCGGGAGCCATGCAACCCTGTTTACCCTGTCGTCTCCGCTGCCCGCAAGCCTGCCGCCAGGCGGATCGGTGCTGGTGACCTTGGTCTTCAAGCCCAAGAGCGCCGGGGGCAAGGTGGCCAACCTGAAAATCTCGAGCAATGATCCGGCTCGTCCCTCCTTGAACCTTCTGTTGAGCGGAGTCGGAGTGGCTCCGGTTCCCGGGGCGGAGGCGCCGCAGTTTGTCATTGTGCCGGAATCCCAGATGGTGTCCCTCGGGCAAAATGTGCGTCTGGTGTCGCGTGCGACCGGCGCCCCCACGCCGACCTACCAGTGGAAGAAGGGCGCCGGGGTGCTTGCAGGTAAAAAGTCAGGCACGTTGAGCTTCAAGGCGCAGCTTTCCAGCGCCGGCACCTACAGCGTGCGCGCCGTCAACATCCATGGTTATGATGATGCTCCCCCGGTTTCTCTGTCCGTGATCGACACCCAGACCAAGCGCCTGGATGTGGCGGAAGGCCTGACCGCGACGATGAAGGTGGATGCCGCCGGGGCGGGCCTGACTTTTTCCTGGTTCTTTGTCGGTTACAATGAGCCCGTGGTTGGAAACGGCACTCCTGTCAACGCCGGGGGGCAGTACTCCATCTCTGCAGACGGAAGAACTTTGACGGTGAGCAATCTGGGCACCAAGAACAGCGGCACTTACTCCTGCCTTGTCTCCGGAGGCGGCTTCAGCCTGTTTGGCGGCGTCCACGAGTTGTCGGTGATCACTGGCCCGCCCCAGTTTTCTGAATTCGGCCTGCCCTCCGGCCGGATCACGAACCCTTACAGCTTCCAGGTTCCGGTGAACTCCTCACCCTCCCTGCGGCCTGCGACATTCTCCGCCTCGGGGCTTCCTCCAGGGCTTTCCATCGATCCGATCACCGGCGTCATTTCCGGAGTTCCGACCGGAGCGGGCAACGCCAGTTACATGGTGACCATCACCGCCACGAACGTCAAGGGTTCGACGCCGGTGACCAGGCAGCTCTACATTGAGGGGCTGAACTGCAGTTATGTGGGCAGGTTCATCGGCCTGATTGAGCGTGATGGAGCGATCAACGGCGGCTTTGGGGGATCTGTGGAGGTGAACATCCTGCCCACGGCGACCTACTCTGGATTCCTCAGCATCGCGGGCGTGAAGCTGCCATTTGCCGGAGGCTTTGTCTATGAAGGCTACACGGCGGGAATTGCCGTCACCTGCACGGTGGCAAGGGACAAGCCCTACAAGAACCTGAAGTTCAGTTTTGAAATCAATCCGTCCTCGGACGGCCTGGTTGGCACTCTCCTGGAACCTTCGCCCAGCACACCCTGGGAATTTGGCAGTTTTGCAGGCAGCCCGACCTTCTCCGGAAGCCTTGACGGCTTTGGCAACCTGGCTCGCTTCAACGCTCCCAGGGGGCTGGCCAAGGACCGGCTGGGCTTCATTTATGTCGCTGACACCCAGAACCATGTGATCCGCCGGATTTCTCCAGGCGGAGAGGTGATCACTTTCGCGGGCGTCGCCGGACAGCCCGGGTTGGTGAATGGTTGTGGAAGCGAGGTGCGCCTCAACCTGCCGCGCGGGCTCGTGGTGGATCTGAACGGTGTGATTTACGTCGCCGACACGGGCAACCGTGTGATCCGTGCCGTCAGCAGCGAGGGCAAAGTCAGCACACTGGCGGGATCCGGAGCTTCCGGCACGGCCGATGGAACGGGCGCATCGGCCAGCTTTGTGTCACCCTCCGGCATCACGCTTGCCAGCGATGGCAGCCTGTATGTCACCGACAGCGGCGCTCACAACATCCGCAAGGTCACGCTTGCCGGCGTGGTCACCACTCTGGCTGGCAAAGCGGGCGTTGCGGGAGCCGTCAATGGCACGGGAATCAGCGCCCAGTTCAATTCTCCTGCAGGCATCACCGCCTACAATGACAAGAAGCTTGGGGAATACCTGGTCGTGGCGGATTCCTCCAACCACTGCCTGCGCAAGGTGGTCATCAAGAGCAAGGCCGTCACGGTTCTCGCCGGTGCGCTCGGGGTTTCCGGCGACAGCGACGGCCTGCCGGTGAACTCCCGTTTCAACACGCCCCGGGGTGTGGCGGTGGATGCCAAGGGCAATTTCTATGTCACCGACAGCGGCAACGGGTCAATTCGCCAGCTCAGCGCCCTTGGGATCGTGACCACGCTGAACCGCCAGTGTGACACGAGCAATGATCACCTGAGCGCCTATGGCAGGATTGGCGGGCGTACCAAGGAGGGCGACTGCTGCGGCATCGAGGACCCGTCTTCGTTCATGGAACTGGACGGCATCGTCTGGCTGGGTGGAACTCTTTATGTGTCCGACAGCCAGCTGCACAACATCTCCTTCGGACAGCCTGGAACGGCCTGTCAGATCGATGTCCGCGCCCGTCGCAACCCCTGGGGCAATGACAGCTACCAGCCGGTCTCAACCCGCAAGACAACGACCTCCTATGACTGCTTCAATCCTCCGGCCAGCTCATATGCGGGCACCTATAATTTTGCAACGAGCCCCTGCTATGATTTTGTCGGCATGACCTCGCTCGTGCCTCAGGGCAGCGGTGTGGGCACGCTGACGGTGAAGCTTGATGGCACGGTGACCTGGGCCATGACCCTGGCGGACGGTACTGCGGTCACCGGCAGCAGCATCCTCGGGGCCACCTACGGCAGCTACTACAACAACGCCCAGGGCCTCGGGTACAACTACAACGAGGTCCCGATCTACTCCATGCTCTACACAAACACGGGTTCGGTGCAGGGCTGGCTGACGGTCTCCTCCGAGTACTACACGCAGCCCACGGATGCTGCCGCGGCGCAGGCCGAGGTGAAAACCACTCCCTACATGATGAACTATGTCGATGGCTGCCTGGGGTGGATGAAGATCGCGCCGGCCTCCTCCACGGTGCGCAATTATCGTTATGGCATCAGGCGGCATGGTGTCACCGTCATGGGCGAAATGATCCCCTCAACCCATCCCGGCAGCGGCGTGGTTGATCAGTTCTTCCCGGGCACCTCTTCCAACGCCTTGCTCCAGTTCAATGAAGGCGGTCTGAGCCCCTCATTCAGCCAGGCCTTCACGCTGAACAGCGACTTCACGGTGGGCATGCCCTCCAACGGCAAGTCACTGACCTTCAAGTTCAACGCCGCCACCCTCCGGTTCGATGGCACCTTCAAGCTGAGTGATTCGAACCCGGTCCCCAACGCCAGCCCGGCCACGGTGAACCGCAATGTCAGCTACAATGGCGTGTTCCTGCGCCGCACGGGCAGGGGACATGGCTTCTTCCTTCTGGAGCAGCTTCCCAGCTCAGGGCCGCCTGTCACCACGCCGACGACGTCGCCGATCTTCTCCGGCAGGGTCATGCTGGAAAGCGCCCTGTATAATCAGAATTGATCCGGGGTCAGCCCGTTTCAGGAGCCCGGGGGCTGGAAGGCCCCCGGGCTTCGCTTTTTCAGGCCAGGATTTCCGTGACAACGCGCGCCTTCGGGTTTTCCACCAGCACCTGGTCCGTGCCGTTCCTTTTGTAGCTCAGCTTTTTGGCGTCTAGGCCGAAGAGATGCAGGAGCGTGGCATGGTAGTCGTAGTGGTTGACGACGTCTTTGACGGCGTGGTGCCCGAAGTCGTCGGTCGCGCCATGGGCATGACCGGCCTTGAAGCCGCCGCCGGCGACCCACATGCTGAATCCGTAGGTGTTGTGGTCACGGCCGACGCTGGTGCGGCCCTTGGCGCCGGCGCGGTTCTGAATCACGGGCAGGCGTCCCATTTCGCCGCCCCAGTGGACGACGGTGGTGTCGAGAAGCCCTCGCTGCTTGAGGTCCATGACCAGGGCGGCCGCAGGCTGGTCCACCTGCAGGCAGGCGGCCGGCAGGCCGGTGAGGATGCTGCTGTGGTGGTCCCAGGTCTGGTTGCCGGTGAAGATGGAAACGAAGCGGACCCCGCGCTCGACAAGGCGTCGGGCGATCAGGCAGCGCTTGCCAAACTCCTCCGTCGCCGGCTTGTCGATGCCGTAGAGCTTCTTGGTGGCCTCGCTTTCCTGGGAGATGTCGAGCGCCTCCTTGGCAGCGGTCTGCATGCGGGCTGCAAGTTCGAAGCTCTGGATCCGTGCCTCGAGATCGCTTTCGCCAGGGCGCGCCTCGGCATGCTCCCGGTTGATGCGGTTGACAAAGTTCAGGTAGCGGGCCTGGGCATCCCCCTTGAGCGACATGGGCGGGTCCAGATTGAGAATGCGCGGCTCCTTGGACCTGACGACGGTGCCCTGGAACATGGAGGGCAGCCAGCCGTTGGAAAAATTGTCCACACCAAGCACCGGAAGCCCCCGGGGATCGGTCAGGGCGACGTAGGCGGGCAGGTCTTGGTTTTCACTGCCCAGGCCGTAGGTGATCCAGCTTCCCAGAGTGGGGCGGCCGCCGACGACCTGGCCGTTGATGAGCGAGTAGATCGACTGGCCGTGATTGTTCACTCCGGTGTGCATGGAGCGGATCAGGGTCATTTCATCGGCGATGCCGCCCATGAAGGGCACGAGTTCGCTCATCTCAATGCCGCTCTGGCCATGCGGACGGAACTTCCACTGAGGCCCCATGACCTCGCGGCTGGCCCCGGCGGCGTCGTCATATTTCACCTCGCCGGGGAAGTCCTTGCCATCCAGCCTGACAAGCTCTGGCTTGGGCTCAAACAGGTCGATATGACTCGGGCCACCCTGCATGAACATGGAGATCATGGCCTTGGCTCTGCCAAATCCGTGTGCGGGCTTGGGCGTGAGGTCGTAATGCTGTCCCCCACCGGCCAGGGCGGGGTTGGCAAGCAGGCCGTCCTGCTTCAGGAGTGAAGCAAGGGCGATGGTGCCCATTCCATAGGCACCGGAGAGGAAATGACGGCGGTCGAGGGTCATGCCTCCTAGTACGTTGCGGCAGGCCGCCACTCTTGCCCGCCTTGTTGCAAAGAAGGTTCATCCGGAGCCCTTGGGCTGAACCTGTCCGCAGCGTGTTTTTTCTTGGCAACCCAGGGTGGATTCGCTAGCACTGCGACCCCTCGCTACGTTTCCCCATTTCAACCACCCCAACCCACCCTCATGCCCCACGTCAGCACCAATGGCATCCAGATGTTTTATGAAGAGCGCGGCAGCGGCGACCCGCTGGTCTGCATCATGGGGGTGACCGCTCCAGGAGGCGTCTGGGAGGCTCATGCCGCAGAGTGGTCCAAACATTTCCGCTGCATCCTCGGTGACAACAGGGGCGTCGGTCAGACGGACAAGCCTGAGGGGCCCTACACCACGGCGATGATGGCGGACGACTATGCCGGGCTGATGGATTCCCTGGGCATCAAGCAGGCCCGGGTGGTTGGCTGCTCGCTGGGCTCCGTGATCGCCCAGCAGCTGGCGCTTCGTCACCCGGACAAGGTTCGCAGCATGATCCTGATGTGCACCTGGGCGCGGCAGGACCGCTTTGGCTTGTACACCTGGCAGCATCTGATGAAGTGCAAGGCGACGATGCGCCCCGAGGACTTCATGCAGTATGTGCAGATGCTCATCTTCACCAAGCCATGGTTCGACAACGACGACTGCTGGAGCAACATGCAGCAGGGTCTCAAGGATGCCGCCGTGAACCCGGCTCCCCAGCCTGTTCACGCCATGGAGGCGCAGAGCGCCGCGGCGATCACCCACAACACGATCAGCGAGCTGAAGAACGTGAAGTGCCCGACACTGGTCATCGGTGGCAAAAATGACACGTTCACCCCGCGCTGGATGGGCGAGGAGGTGGCGGCCGCCATTCCAGGCGCCGATCTTCACCTTTACGACAACGCCGGTCATGCCTTCCACTGGGAGTGCCTGGGGGATTTCAATCCTCGCACCACCGAATGGCTGCTGAAGCATTGATGTTCCATTCACAGGCACCCTGGATTGGCCGGGGCTGCCTGTGAAGGCCTGGGTAATTGGAGAGTCGACCGTTTTTGCAGGAGAATCTTTGTGTCCAGGGCATGCCGTTTGCAGGAAATCATCTTGCTCGTGCTAAGAAAAGGGTTACAAGCGCGTTTACATGACGTGTTTCGCCTGGAGGACTGCCTCAGCGACACCTTTTTCTTTCGAGACTTTCCATTCAGCATGTTCCGCAATCGTTCTCTCACACTTTTCCCGCATAACCGGGATGGCGAGATGGCGTGCATGCTCAAGCGAGTCCGTACGGTTTGATATGTCCTTCGTATCCCGTGTCGTCTGCTTGCAAAACTTTCGGGGCCTCGGCACCTGCCTTGCCCTGATTCTTAAACCCAGCCAGGAGGTATCCCATTAGCAATCCATTCCAAAGCCTTAACAGCAACCAGTTCGCCGGAAGGCAGAACCAGGGCGGCCCAAGTCCAGCTCCGCGACCTGCGGGGGCGCCACCACCTCCCCCGGGGCCACGTCCTCAGGGGCCTGGAGGTTTTGGCGGGCAGGCAGGCGGTGGTTTCAATCGTCCTCCGATGGGAGGAGGTCCCCGCCCGATGGGGGGGGGAGGCCCCAATCGAGGAGGTCGTCCCAACAACGGGCGTTATGTCGATCAAACACGCGTCAATGAACGCATTCGTTCGCCAAAAGTGCGCGTGGTGGATGGGGTCACGAACCATATGTATGGCGTCCTGCCGACGGCGCAGGCGATCCGCATGGCTCGCGAACGCGGTTTGGACCTGGTGGAGGTGGCTCCGAACGCCGAGCCTCCCGTCTGCAAAATCGTTGATTACGGCAAGTACAAATACCTTCAGGAAAAGCACAAGAAGGAGGCTCACAAGCACCACAAGGGTGGCAAGGTGAAGGAATTGAAGTTCCGCATCGGCATCGATCCCCACGATTACCACATCAAGATTGTCCACGCCGAGGACTTCCTGGCGGAAGGCCACAAGGTGCGCATTCAGCTTCAGTTCAAAGGGCGTCAAATGGCGCACCAGGAACTTGGGCATGAGCTCGCCAAGCGGATCAAGGAGGACCTGCATACCATGGGACATGTGGACCAGGAGCCCAAGATGGCGGGGCGAAACATCAACATGCAGATGAGCCCTCTGCCGGAACAGCAGAGGCACCGCAAGTTCAAGACTCACCTCAAGGGTGTCACCGCCAAGGATGACATCAAGCATCAGGAGGGCCACGACCCGCGTGAAGACAAGCATGATCAGGAGGATCATCATGATCATCCTGCCGAGGATCATTCTCACGAAATGCCGCAACCTCCTGCTGCGCAGGAATAAGCGACCGGACAGTCGATCATTGCGGGGCTCATCCATTTGGATGAGCTTCCGCTTTTTTAGGGGCACTGCCGGTTGCAGGCAGGAGTGAGGGCCTCTTCTCTCAGAGGCCCAGCATTTCCATGACGGCTTCGCGCTTCAGGCGCAGTTCCCGCCATTCATGATCAAAAGCGCTGCCGCCGACGATGCCGCAGCCGCTGGGAAGCTGGACTTCATTGTCCCGCCAGCCGATGCCCCGAATGGCGACCACCATGTGGCAGAGGCCTGAGCCACCGGGTTCGACAAAGCCAAACGGTGCGCCAAAGAACCCCGGCACCTTCAGCTGTGTCCGGTATTCCCTGAGCTTTTCCAGCCAGGCTTCTTCGCGGGGCAGGCAACCGACGGCCGGGGTGGGGTGAAGTTCATGAACCAGCAGGTCAGGCGACACTGGTGACTGGAGCCTGACACGCAGATGGGTCTGGAAATGCAGCAACCGGGAAGTCCGGCACAGTCCACGCGGGTCACGCTCCGCCGTGCCAAGCCTGGAAAGGCGTTCGATCAGGTAGCGCACCACGATCTCGTGTTCATCGATCTCCTTGACGTCGTTGAGGAAAGCCTCATGAGCTCCCGGTTTCGCAGTCCCTGCGAGGGCCATGGTTTCCACGGTTTGTCCGTCCGTCTTGAATAAAAGCTCCGGGCTGGCACCCATGAAACCCGAGGAACCCTGGATCCAGGCATAACCCCAGGTGTTGGCGGGGGCGCTCATCACCCGTTCCAGCAGCCGTACGGGGCTGCCGCTGACCACGGTTCCTCGCTCGGTGAGCACCGGAACCATCTTTTCGAGGCGCTTGGACAGCACCTCACGACGGATCCGGCGGAAGGCCATCTTGAACCATTCCGTGGCGGGTTTTGCCCAGGTGATGTGTGGCGGCTGGGCTCCATTCCAGGCTGTTTCCGCAGGCAGCCCGGCTTCCGTGACAGCAACAAGTCTGGCAGGTTTTTTCCAAGGGCGGGGATCGCTTAAGTTAAAGTCATTGACGTAAAAGGCCCCGCCTTCAGCTGGCATTTCAGCCAGGGATTCAAAGGGGCCCTGTCCAATCCACGCCCTTCCGTCGGGCAGCCTGAAAAATGCGGTGTCTGTCATGTTCTGGTCTGCATAGTGAAACGCATGACCTGAGGTGCAAGGATGAGGCTAGTTCAATTCCAGGTTTGCTTTTCAGCGTTCAGGGTGACATTGGATTTTCATGCGACTGATTCATTTTGCCTACCTGCTGACCGTCCTGCTTCTTGCCGCGACCTCTTATCTTGCCTGGCAGGGCCAGCAGGCTGCGCGCGGAGCCAGGGAGGAGCTGGATTTTCTGAAGAAAAAACAGGCCGCCAAGGAGGCTGCCAATCCTTCAGGGGAAAATCTGGCGGCGATTCCCGTCACGCCTTCGGTGCCGGCGACCTCCATCACCCCGCCTGCGCCGGGTTCGCTCGCGGCACCTGTGTCCGTGCCCGCCTCGCCGTCTTCATCCTCCGCGGCTCCTGATCTGCCTGGTGCCGGCCTGACCGTCCCCAAGGCTGTGACGGATGCTGAGGCAAAGGGGGTGAACACGAATACCCTGACCCCGGTTCAAAAGCTGATCCTCGCCGCCCCGGCGGTCGCCAAGGTGAAGACCGTCGTCAAGGACCAGGGATTTGTCATCCTCGATGCGGGTGCCAAGAAAGGCATTGCCAAGGGGCAGCAGCTTGAGGTGAGGCGTGAGAACGGCATCCTTGGCAAGCTCAAGGTTTCCGACGCGATCGAGGAGAATGAAGCGGTCGCGGACCTGGACATCTCCTCCGTTCCTCCCGGGGTCAGCATTGAGCCGGGTGATGACGTGATTCAGCCTGTCGCACGCTGATGGCGCGAATCCGGATCGACCAGGCGCTCGTGCAAAACGGGCTTGCCCCTTCCCGTGAGCAGGCGAAGCGCCTGATCATGGCCGGGGAGGTCATGATGGGAGAGGGGGAGGTGATCACAAAACCAGGCTGGCTGGTGCGGCCGGACGCCGTGCTCACGGTGCGGCAGCCACCCAGGTTCGTCAGCCGCGGAGGCCTGAAATTGGAAGGGGCGTTGGAGCATTTCGGCATCGATGTCGCGGGTCTTGTCTGCCTGGATGTCGGCGCCTCCACCGGCGGGTTCACCGACTGCCTGCTGCAGCGTGGCGCCGTGAAGGTCCACGCGTTCGATGTCGGCACCAACCAGATGGTGTGGAAGCTGCGCAATGATCCGCGGGTGATCTGCCGTGAGAACTTCAATGTTCGCCACATGCAGGCGACGGACATCCCGGAGCCTGTGGATTTCATCGTTGCGGACGTGTCTTTTATCTCGCTGACCCTGGTGCTGCCGGGGGCCCTGGCCACGCTCAGGCCCGGAGGACAGGCGCTGGTGCTCGTGAAACCTCAGTTTGAACTGACCCGGGAGGACATTGGCCCCGGAGGCATCGTGCGTGATCCCGCCCTGCATGAACGGGCCTGCCGGCGTGTCGAGGAGTTTGTCCGGGCGCGGCCCGACCTGGAGTGGCGCGGCCTCGTGGAGTCCACGATTCAAGGGACCGACGGCAACCGGGAGTTTCTGGCCTGGTTTGCGCGCAGGGCGGACGCCGCCGTCCAGGCGTGATCCGGCCGGCTGCAATGTCGCGTCTTCTCTGAATGGCTCTCGAGCGATCAACAGCCAGCGGCCTGGGGGGCCTGCGATATTTCAAGCATGAGCCGCCGGTGCCAGCGTGGTCTGCGACGAAGCCTGGGACTTGATGTGCTCAGCGCGACGACTCGTAGGGCGTTGCTCATGAAGATGCCTTCCTTCAACAGCCTCTTTTCCAGATCCGGCTGCCGGGGAATGAACTTTCATCAGCAACCGCCCGGACGACCTCGATCCAGAATCAGGAAGAGCCGCCTTGGGCAGGCCATGAACTCTGTCGGTGGAGGTTCCTCTTCTGGACGGGCGGGGTGGCGGAGTGAAAAATCCTTTTGCGCCCTGGCGGTGCCTCCCTCATAGCTGCGGTCCTTTCAACCCCCACAATCCCCCCCCATCATGCCCACCTACGACTACGAATGCACGAAGTGCGGTCATCAGTTCGAAGCGCGCCAGTCGATGAAGGATCCTCACCTCACGGACTGCCCCCAGGCAGGCTGCGAAGGGCCGGTGAAGCGAAGGATCGGAGCCGGGGCCGGGTTCATCTTCAAAGGATCCGGCTTCTACATCACCGACTACCGAAGTGATTCCTACAAGGCGGCGGCCAAGCAGGATTCGCAGGCCGGTTCATCCAGCTCATCCAGCAGTGGTTCATCGTCTTCCTCCGGCAGCTCCGGGCAGTCCTCCCCGGCTGGGCCAGCCAAGCCTGCGGCGAGCTCCACCTGACAGCGGTTTTGAAGAATGGCCCTGGGTTCCCTCGTTCCGACGGGCCTGGGGCTAAGCCCGGCTGCGTTAAATGCGTCTGCCTGAAGCGAGTCGATGTGGCGCAGGTTCAGCCGCACCGCTTCTTGCGTATTGACGACAGATGCAGCCGGGGCTCACTTCCTGTCTGCCTCAACCCTGTTCACACACTCCCTCATGCCCTACATTGAACCTCACGGCCACATGGTCAGCCGGACCACCGACGATTATGAGCGGATGGCGCTGGCAGGCTGCCAGGTGATTTGCGAGCCGGCCTTCTGGGCGGGCTTTGACCGGGCTTCCGCCCAGGGCTTTTACGACTACTTCCGGCAGATCACCGAGTATGAGCCGAAGCGTGCGGCCCGTTTTGGCATCCAGCACTTCTCCTGGCTTTGCATCAATCCCAAGGAGGCGGAGGACACGAAGCTGGCGGAGGAGGTGATCGCGCTCATCCCGCAGTTCCTCGGCAAGCCGAACGTGCTTGGCATCGGCGAGATCGGCCTGAACAAAAACAGCCGCAACGAGCTGAGGATTTTTGAGCAGCATGTGCAGCTGGCCCAGGACCACGACCAGCTGGTGCTCATCCACACCCCTCACCTGGAGGACAAGCTGAAGGGTACCCGGCTGATCGTCCAGGCGCTGAAAAACTTCCCCGGGATCCAGCCGGAACGGGTGATCATTGATCATGTGGAGGAGCACACGATTGACCACGTGCTTGACCAGGGCTTCTGGGCTGGCATCACGCTTTATCCTGAGAGCAAGTGCACGCCCCACCGGGCCATTGACATGCTTGAGCATCGTCGGGCGGAACGGATCTGGATGAACAGCGCCTGTGACTGGGGCGTGAGCGATCCGCTGGCGGTGCCGAAGACAATGCAGGCCATGCGGCAGCGCGGCTGGAGCGCGGAGATGATCCAGAAGGTGGCCTGGGACAATCCCCGGCAGTTCATGAGCCAGACCGTGAAATTCACGGCCTGAGGCCAAAAAAGAGACCGGAGCGAGGCTCCGGTCTCTGAGAGGTTCAAGGGTGTTGGCGGCAGGGATCAGAAGTTGATCTGCGCCTGGATGCCGATGTAGTTCGCCTTCACATTTTGATAATGATCGGCGGCGTTGACCTTGTCGCTGCTGCTCGTGTTGGTGCGGTCCCCGTGGGTGTACATCAGGGTCAGCTCAAGTTCGGGATAGGGGATGTAGCGGATGCCGATGCCGAGTTCGTCCACCTGGTTGCCCGGGGCGTTGGTGGCGAATTTGCGTCCGCCGTCATAGTGCTGCCAGCGGACAAACGGGATGAGCTCCTGCTGGTTGGCAAAGATGTGACGGTAGCTGGCCTGGATGTAACCGCCCGAAAGGCTTTCCGAGGTGATCGTCTTCAAGTCCTTGCTGAGCATTGGGCCGCGGCCCCAGTTCCATTCGGTTTCGAGGCCGAAGGGCTGCGGATACAGGATGGCGCTGACGCCGACGCGCTGGTCGCGGACACCGTTCCCGGCCACGGTCGGCGCCGGTGCATCGTTAAACTTCTGCGTGGTGGGCAGGAAGTTGCCCGTGTAGCCCTGGACGCCGAGCTCGAAGAACTGGCCGTTGGGGAATTCAAAGGGATAGGCAAGACGTGCAATATAATGGAGCTGGCCGTTGTTATCACTCCTGTTCAGACCATTGCCCGAATAGGCGCCCAGCGCCACCACGCCGTAGTCACCCGTGCCGCGCAGGCCCATTTTAACGATGTCCTTGAAGCGGTTGCGGATTTCATAAGGAGCCCACATGAAATAAGCGCCGAAGTCACGCTCACCTTCGACGGCTGAGTTCATGGCATCCGCACGTTCCAAGGCCAGGCGGTTCTGGGAAGACTGCATGTTCGACCAGCCGTAGGGCACCTTGGACATGCCGAGACGCACGCGGTACTCGCGGGCGGAGTCCAGGGAGACGTCCGCGTAGTAGTCACGTGCCTGCAGGACGTTCGTGCCGCTCAGGCTGCCGTAATAATCGGCCTGCAGATACATGTAGAGGTGGTTGGTCAGGTCGCCGCTGAAAACGAGACGTCCCCGGCGCAGGCCGAAGGTCTGCACGTCGTTGGCCAGTGCATCGTTGGGCACATTGAGGGTGCCGCCCTGCTCGTCCAGGATGCCCTGATAGCGGAACTGGGCATAACCACGCATCTTCATGCGCTCATACCATTTGTCGGCCAGCAGGTCGTCCAGCTCCGCCTTGTTGAGGGTGGAGGGGGAGGTGTTGTCGGTGATGCGCGAAAGCTCCTCCACCTGACCCTTGGTGCCCATGAGGATGTCCTCCAGCTTCTCGACCTTGCCGGCGAGGCCCTTGTTTTCAGGTTCCGTGGTCTTGGCGGCGATCTGTTCGACCTTGGACTTGGTGCCGTTCAGGGCCGACTCGAGCTGCTTGATGCGGTTTTCCTGGGCGGCCAGCCTGGCTTCCAGAGCCGCGGTGTTGGGGGCTGCGGCAACGGTCGTTGTGCTGGATCCGGCGGGGGGGGCGGCTGCCGGGGGCGTGGCGGTCGGTGTGCTCGGAGGAGCCTTGGCTTCGTCAGCCTTCATGGCCGCCACCAGCAGGTCATATTCAGCCGGGGAAATGCTGCCTTTGGCTTTCAGGATGCCGAAGAGCTGCTCCATGGCCTGGCTGGCCAGGGCGGGGGAGGCTGGGGTAAGCGCCACCGTGGCGGCAGTGAAGAGGCTGCAGAGCCTCCAGCGGAGTCGTGTCGGGTTGATGCGGAGCATGATGGAGTGTCGTCGAGGGTCCAGGCTTTCCTGAAGATCAGGCTTTTTCGTCACACAAACAGAGATGGCTGCGTGACAACACTGTGATGTATCAATCTCGTCACAATCTCTGCCAGCCTTCGAATGTTACATGTTTGTCACATTGCTCGGGGGTGGGTTTATTTTGTTGCAAAGTGAACAAATTCAACGACTTGAATTCCTCGAACCTTGGGTGGGGATGGTTTTCGGTGACGGTGTTTCGTCACATTCCCGGCTTGTGTGACAAACTCGTCACACGAAGAGTTTTGCGAGCTTGTTTCTGCCGCCCATAAGACGCGGCGTCCATTCAACACACCCCAACAACACCCATGAAATCCGCTTTCTACACCCTGGTTCTTCTTGCCGCGGCGGCTGCTTCCGGTCTTCAGGCCCAGACCACGCTGCGCATCCGTGGTTCCGACACCCTCGGCGCCAAGCTGGTCCCCCAGCTGGCCGAAGCCTTCAAGAAGAACGGTGGCAAGGTCAGTTTCGACATCGCTGCTGAAGGTTCTTCCACGGCGTTCACCAATCTTGCCGCTGGCACGGCCGAAATCGGCATGTCCTCGCGCAAGGTGAAGGCTGACGAACGCGCCCTCTGCCGCTCCAAGGGCGTCAAGCTGACGGAGTTTGAGATCGCCTGGGACATGATCGCGATTCTCGTGAACAAGAACAACCCGGTTTCCGACCTCACCAAGAAACAGGTTCTGCAGATCTTCGCCGGCGACATCAAGGACTGGAGCGAAGTGGGCGGCACCCCGGGGCCGATCTCGCTTTACACCCGCAACACCTCCTCAGGCACTTACAAGGATTTCATCGACCGTGCGATGAAGGGCCGCGAGTATGGCAAGAACAGCCAGAAGATGGCGGGCAATGAGCAGATCGCCTCGGAAGTCGGCTCCAACGTCAACGGCGTCGGTTATGTCGGCCTGGCTTACGTGGGTTCGAAAGGCACGAAGGTGGTCACCATCGAAGGCGTGATGCCCAGCGCCGCCACGGTGAAGGACTATCCTTATTCACGTCCGACCTACCTTTACACGAACGGCGAGCCTGCCGGAACGACCAAGGAGTTCATCGACTACTGCCTCAGCCCGGTGGGCGACGGCATCGTGGGCAAGGTCGGTTTCGTGCCCAAGTCGGTCGCCAAGTAAACAGGATCACGGTTCTGTGCAGGT
>CAZXPU010000061.1:0-30910 GCA_964642905.1 uncultured Prosthecobacter sp. | reverse complement strand
AACCGAAAAAAGAGCGGCAGGCGAAGCTCACGACGGCGCCCGCCCCCGCCCGCCCCCCGCCCCCAGCCGCCCCCGACCCCCGGGGGTTGAGGAATTTGACCAAGTCGATCTCAATGAAGGCCCGAAGAGTCTCACGACCGAGGACGACATGTGAATCGGGGGCCGCCGGCTGAATTCCGGGCGCGGTGGGTTTGGCTTCAGCAGGTGCTGGCTGACCCGCTTCGGCCGGGGCCGCAGCAGGGTCAGTCGGGGCGTCCGCAGAGCCTCCAGTAGCAACACGAGGAGGCCCGACCTGGGCCTCGTTCTCAATGCGAACGAGCCTCGCCACAGTAAAGAAGGGCATCTCCGAAGGGCTGGCAAGTGAGCTAAGAAGCGTTTGAAGGGCTCCCTGGTCGGCACGAACCACGACGCGAACCTGACGGCGCTCGGTGATATTGAGGGCAGAAGATGCCTGGCCGGCACCCTTGGCAGTCCCTTTGGCCTTGGCCTGGCGAGACTGCTTGTCCGCCTCGCTTTTCTCCGAGGCAAGAGGAGAGCGTTCCAGCTGATCGACCGATTTGACACCGCTTTTGAGCAACAACCTGGTGATTTCCTCAATGGAATCCAGGTAGGTCGAAAGCTCGGCGGCCACCTGGTCGGACTTGGGCAGTTCGCTGGTGTATTGATCAAACGCCAGATTGAACTCCGCAGGCAGACGACCTCCACCAGCCTTCTTGATTTCCGCGATCCGCGCCTTCAGCTTGGCCTGGAATTCCGTGTTGGAAGTTGGCTTGTCCTCCGGCTGGAGCTTGTAGAGAACCAGGGACAGCTTGCCAACCTCGCTCGTGTACTCCTGCACGAGCTTCTGTTTTTGCGCCAGGTTTTCCGGCGTTGGGGCAAGCGAGGCCCCCTTGAGCCTCGCCAGGGAGGCATTGGCCATGTCAAACTCCTCCTGGGCGCTGGAAGCGCCGGACCAGGCGTTGAACAGCATCAATCCGAGTCCAACCACCCCGGCCCCGGTAAGGCCCAGGATGGCGGCAGGCACTTTGTTGTCTTGAATCCAGCTCATCAGTCTTTGAAGTTCATTGTCTGCTTGAGGGGCAGCTCGATTTTAAAGGTATAGGCATAGCGGTCCTCCTCGACACCGCTCTGCGCACTGACAAATTCAGCCCGCTTGGCCTCAAAGTCGGCGACGTCAAACCAAGGAAGCTTGGCCAGTGCAGCGGCATAGCGATAAACCACCTGCTCGCCCTCGTCATTCTTCCGGTACAGGCCCTGCAGGCGCAGGCTGTAAGCCGGCCCTGCGCCGGCGGCGGTCTCCTCGGCCTTGGATCCACTTTCTCCCTGGCCGACAAGCTGCGGGGTGATGGAAGCCTTGTCCTTCAAGGGCTCGATCAAGGTTAACCAGATCAGGTCATTGTCGAACTTGGCGTTGAGATCCGTCAGCAGTCTGACCCAGAAGGAACGCTCGGCCACCGCCTGCTCAAGCTGCTGGCTCAAGGCTGCATACTGGCCCTGCTGAGCATCGAGAGCGGCAATCTTGTCCCCCATGTCCTTCAGGCGGGCGTTTTCAGCAACCATTCCGCCAAGCTTCTCACGGATGACGCGTTCGCTGTTCTGGTAATAAACCACGCCGGTACCGAGAGCGGCCCAAAACAGAAGCATGCCAAGGATCAAGGCAGGCGTTCTGCGCGCGGCATCACGAGCGTTGGCAACGGCTGTTGGCACGAGTTCAACTTCAGAAGGGCAGCCTCCCGAAGATCTCAGGGCCAGCCCCACAAGCTCACCCAGGAAAGGGGCGTCAGCGGCGGCCACGTCAGATTTGAGCGAGCGGTCAAGCTGAACGCCACGCAGCGGATTGAACACCTCAACAGGCAGCTTGAGCTTCTCGTTCAGGAAGGAGATCATGTTGCCAAGCAGGGCGCCACCTCCGGTGATGAAGACGCGGCGGGGTTGAGCACCGCCCTGCTGGCTCCGGTAGAAAGTGATGGTGCGCATGACCTGCGTGTGCAGGTTCGAAGCCGCGTTCCGGATCACCTTCGAAAGTGCCGCGATCTCAGGATCCTCGTGCTCCTGAACCGCACCACCTGGGGCGATGAATCCTCGGTTGATCTTCTGGGACTCGGCCTCAGCAAACCCGATGCTGAACTCCTTCGAGACAGCGGAAGTGATGGAGGCTCCACCCACCAGGAAATTGCGAACGAAGAAGCGGCCAGGCTCCACAAAAACCATGTTGGTGGACCTGGCTCCCAGGTCGATCAGCACAGCCGGCTCATCCACGTCAGGATAGCTGTAACGGAAGGCGTTGTAGAGGGCCAGCGGTGCCACGTCGACCCCGTCGGTGGCAAGCTTGGATTCAACCACCTGGTCATTGATCTCGTTCAGCGCATCCGACTTCATCGCGACCAGCACCACCTCGGTCTCGACGCCGCCTTCGGACGAAAACTCATAGTCCCAGACCACTTCATTGATCGGGAACGGAACATTTTGCCGGGCTTCGAATTCGACGATCTGCGCGACGCGGTCATCCTGGACGGGAGGAAGCTTCACGAAGCGATTGAAAACCGTGTGTCCCGCGACTGCGTACCAGACGGCCGAGCCCTTGATTTTCAGGCGGTTGGCGAGTTCCTGGAGTCCGATTTTGAGCTGCGGAATGCGGGTGGCATCCACCGTGGGGTCTCCAGGCATGTCGACGAACTCGTAACGCTTGAGGACGAGATCACCTCCAGATTTGGAGAAAATGGCCCCTGAAAGACGCTGGGAACCCAGGTTCAGGACCGCGATGATTTTGCTGTCTGCCATGCTAGGAAAATGAATTCAGGCCGGTTGAGCCAGAGCTTGAGCTCCAGGCTGGGAGTGACTCTCTGTTACTTGTTTTTCACGCCGACGTCGTAGTCGCCCCAGAGGATGGCGAAGGGGGTGTCCTTCTTGGGAAGCATGGTGTTGTCGTTGATCGACAGGCCATCTGCCTTTTCCCACCAGGGTCCCTTGATGCTGCCGTCTCCAGCGACACGCTGGCCGTCCACGATCACTTCAACGCCCCAGCCGGTGACATCCGATGGCTGGAAGGTGTCTTTTTCGAGGATTCGACGGAGCATTGCCGGGGAGACGTAGGCAAGGGCATGGCAGCGCTCAGAGGCCGGGATGTCAACATACTCGATGGCTCCCTTGATCACCTGACGCCGTCCGTCCTTTGAGGTGGTGCTCATGGCCAGGTAGTAGTTCACCGTCATGGAGGGAAGGCTGCCGTTGCGCCCACCAGCGGTTGTTGGAAGTTTGATGTCAAATTCCATGTCGATTTCGAGCCAATCCTTGGGGCGCCAGTTCCTGGAAGGCACATTGGACGCCTGAAACTGGGGAGTCTGGACGTTGGCGAACTTCAACGGCTTGATGTCCACTTTGACAGCCGGGGCCGTCTGGGCCTGCAGGCCGCTGGTGGCCAGTGCCAGGACGGCAAAAGCGAGATGAACGGATTTCATGAGGAATCGGGGGGTGATCACAGACTTGCGCTCGGTAGGTCGGTTACACGGGCGGGGGGTCGCGTGAATTAATTCTTTTTTATTCTCAAACTGCGCCGCTCATCAAGACTTGATTGCAAGAAAGTCACGAAAATAGGCGATCGTGCGCGTGATGCCCTCATCGAAGTCGACCTTCGGCTCCCAGCCAAGGAGCTTCCTGGCCAGCGTGATGTCAGGCTGGCGAACCTTGGGATCATCGGTCGGCAGCTCCTTGTGGATGACGGGCAGGTCCACACCCGTGTGCTTCAGGATGGCCCTGGCAAATTCCAGCACGGTCATTTCACGGGGGTTTCCGATGTTCACCGGCTCGTGATAGCTGGACTGGGACAGGCGATAGATGCCGTCAATCAGGTCCGAGACATAGCAGAAGCTGCGAGTCTGCGATCCGTCGCCAAACACGGTCAGCGGCCTGCCCTGGAGCGCCTGGCCAATGAAGGCAGGCACCACCCTGCCGTCCTCGAGGCGCATGCGGGGCCCGTAGGTGTTGAAAATGCGGACGATCTTGGTGTCCACGCCATGCGCCCGGTGATAGGCCATGGTCATCGCCTCCGCAAAGCGCTTGGCTTCGTCATAACAGCCGCGCGGCCCGATGGGGTTGACATTGCCCCAATAGGTCTCCTTTTGCGGATGCTCCAGGGGGTCGCCGTAGCACTCGCTGGTCGAGGCGATCAGAAACGTGGCCCCCTTCTCCTTGGCAAGTCCCAAGGCGTTGTGAGTGCCCAGGGAACTGACCTTCAACGTCTGAATGGGGATCTGCAGGTAGTCGATCGGCGAGGCCGGCGATGCGAAATGAAAAATGAGGTCCACCTTTCCCGGCAGGAAGATGAACTTTGTCACATCATGCTTGATGAAGTCGTAATCGGGATTGCCGGCCAGATGCTCGATGTTCCGGACATTTCCCGTGATCAGGTTGTCCATCCCGATCACCTTGTAGCCTTCGGCTAACAGACGATCGGTAAGGTGAGAGCCAAGGAATCCGGCGGCTCCGGTAACAACAGCGGTTTTTTGAGCAGGCATGAACAGGGAGAGAATGAAGGGGAATTGAGTCTGTGGCTTTTCCCCCAAAGCGCAAGCAGGGACTACTCTGTCGATCGTGGCAATCCATGCCAGACCTCAGGCGATCTTTTTCCTGGTCTCGCCTCCCCTCCAGGAATCACCACCCTTCCCCGCCACTCCACCGCGGGCGTGGTGACCCGCGAAAAAGGCACCTCACCCGCCGCACTCCAACGGTCGCACACAGGATCATAGGCAAGAAGCCTGCGGGCAAAACCGGGATGCTTTTCCTTCGGTTCAAAGTTCACCAGGGAGCCATCATCACCGCCAATCAGGAAAAGGCTGCCGTCACGAACCGGCAGCGGGCCAGGAGCCGCCACGGCCGCATGAGCCAGCCCGGCGACCTGCCTCCATCCCTCCGCAGGGCTGAAGCACCAGCCATCTTTCAGCCAATCACGTTCCGCTTTGCCGTCCTTGCCCGGCTTGAGCGATGCCCCGCTGAACAGGTAAACCCTGCCCTTGAACGCAGCCATGGAGGCCAGGATGCGGGCCGGACCGGGACAGGGCTCGATCTGCTTCCAGCCAGCTTCAGCGTGCAAAAGGTCCAGCGCCCAGAAGGATGCCAGGGCCCTGGTGTCCGCAGGATGTGCAATGCCGCCAGCCACATACACAATGCCGTCAGACTCCACCCCGGCCATGAAGGCACAGGGCCGTGGCAGGTCAGGAAGCTTGTCAAATCGGGCTTCCGCACCTTCCAGGCGAAGCCTCCAGACCGAACGAAAATGCTCTCGATCGTCCCCGCCGCCGATCAGCAGCAATCCCTGCTGGGTTGTCAGGCTTACTCCATAACCATTCGGCCTTGGCAGCCTTCCGGCCTTTTCCCACTTTCCCTCGGGATCTCGCAGCACGTGGACATCGTCATACCACTGCTTGACACCTCCCTGCCAGGGCATCTTGTCCGGAAAATTCGTGCCCCCGGCAACGATGAGCGAGTCTGCACTGACGCCGGCAAAGGCTCCGGCAAACCCCTCCTTGTCAGGCAGAGGCTCCAGCCGAGTCCATTGCCCCTGCGCTGAGGCGGCGAGCAGACCAAGAAAAAGAAGATGAGCAAGCATGCGCCAGGATACTTTCAGCCTGTTGCTCAAAACAATCGCAAATGCAGGCCTGCCTCAATCGTACTGACAGGACGATGCCCCATCTCCGGATCACCGCCATCCTCATCCTCATCCTGGCTGGAAGCCTTCGACTTCCAGGCGCAGAGCCGGAGATGAAGGAAACAACGATTGAGTTTCGCAAGCCGCCCCACAACTACCTGACCCACGAGGCCAGGGACCGCTTCGCCGGCCTGCTCAAAATGCTCAACTCCGGCGAGGCCAGGCTCGACACCACGGATGACAAGACCTTCCTGACCAGCCTGCTCAACGCCCTCGACGTTCCCGTCAGTTCCCAGATCCTGGTCTTTTCCGCCAGCTCCCTGCAGAGCGAGATCATCAACCCGCGCAATCCTCGCGCCCTGTATTTCAACGAGGACACCTATGTCGGTTTCGTCCCGGGCGGCAAGGTCGAGGTCATCAGCATGGACCCCACCCACGCCGCCATCTTTTACATCTTCGACCGACTCCGGCCCGGCGGCGGGCTGCCGACGATCGCGCGTTCGGACAAATGCTTCAACTGCCATGCTGGCAACGCCACCCGCCGTGTTCCGGGCCTGATCGCCGAGTCGCTCCTGCCCATGGCCAGCGGAGCCAGCCTTGAAACCTACCGTCGTGACGAACAGGGCCATCAGATCCCGCTCGACCAGCGCTTTGGCGGCTGGCACCTCACCGGCGGTCATCACCTGACCACGACGCATGCCAACCTGATGGGCGTCAGCACCACCGCCGGCAAGTTTGACAAGGTGTCCGCCGAACCTGGGCAGATGTGGGACATCAACCGCCACCTGCTGCCCACCAGCGACATCCTGCCCAACCTGCTTCACGAACACCAGCTGGGCTTTGAAAATCGGGTCTTCCACGCCGCCTACTTCATGCGCCAGCTGCTGGCCGACGGTCGCGGCACCCTGCCCTTCTCCGCCAAGGCCGAGTTTGAAAAGATCGCTGACGAACTGGCCCGTTACATCCTCTTCACCGACGAGGCCGCCCTTCCCAAGGCGGGCATTGAAGGTGATCCGGCCTTCATGAAGGACTTTGCCCGCAACCGCAAGCCCGCCCGCAGCGGACTTGCCCTGAAGGATCTCGACCTCAAAAACCGTCTGTTCAAACACCGCGCCAGCTACATGCTTTACACAGAGTCTTGGCAGAAGCTGCCCGCAATGCTCAAGGATCGCGTCTACTACAAGATGGCGGAAGGGCTGCGTGATCAAAACCCCGGCCCGATCGGCGCCCACATCCCTGTACAAGAAAGGCTTGCCATCCGCAGCATCCTCAAGGAAACCCTGCCCGGCCTGCCCTCGTGGTGGCGGTGAAAATCATGTGGGATCTGCAGCAATCACACGCGAAGGGCGGCCGCGTGTTTTGTCCGCCTTGAGCTGGCCGCAGCCCGCCGCCACATCGATGCCCCGCCTCTGGCGGATCGTGCAGGGAATGCCGCTTTCCTGGATGAGCCGGTGAAATTCCCAGGCTGAGACCTCTGCGCTCTCTCGTCCTGCAAACCCTGCCGTCTCATTCAACGGGATGAGGTTTACGTGCGCGTTCAACCCCTGGAGCAGCGCGGCCACACGGCCGGCATGCTGAGGCGTGTCGTTGACCCCGGCGATCAGCGTCCAGGCAAAGAAAATCTTCCGTTGCGTGACCTCGCCATAATAACGACAGGCGGCGACCAGTTCAGAAAGCGGCCAGCGCTGATTGGCCGGGATCAGGGCGTTGCGCTCGTCATCCGTGCTGCCATGCAGGCTCACCGCCAGGTTGTAGGGCCTGCCCTCCTCGGCCATGCGCCGGATGGCGGGCACGACACCCACGGTGCTGACCGAGATCTTTGCCGGGCCGATGTTGGCGCCGCGCGTGTCGCTGATGATCTCCAGGGCACGCATGACCGCGTCATAATTGTGCAACGGCTCGCCCATGCCCATCAAGACCAGATTTCTCAGCCGCAGGCCGCGTGCGGACAGAATCCGCCGTGCATGATGTACCTGGGCCACGATCTCCCCCGGCCGAAGATGACGCACAAAACCCATCTGGCCGGTGGCGCAAAAGACGCAGCCCATCGCGCAGCCCGCCTGTGTGCTGATGCAGGCTGTGTGCCGGCCTTCATACCCCATGATCACGGTTTCGATCTCCTGCCCGTCTGCCAGCCGCAGCAGGAACTTTTGAGTCAGGCCGTCGCCGCTGGGCGTCTCCGCCGCCACCGGCAGGACATCGGTAAAAACTTCGGTCCCGAGCTTCGCCTCCAGCCAGCGCCGCAGGGGTGGCGAGATGTCGCTCCGAGCAAGCACGTCCGTTTCAGCACGGAAATGCAGGGAGTTCCAGAGGGTTTTGGAATGCACCGCCGCCAGGCCGTCCGCCACCAGACGTGAACGCAGCTCGTCAAAGGTCAGGTCAAGCAGATGCGGGCTCACGGAGGCTCAACGGCGAAGGATCAGGGGACGGTTCATTGACGCGCCACCAGCTTCAGACGGAACTTCTCGACCGCCGCCTTGATCAGCGGGTCGTTTTGAAAATCCTCCGCACCTGCCGCAGGAGGGGCCTCCGAAGCGGCGGGAGCTGAAGCCGGGGCCGCAGATGCAGGCGCCGTCTCCACGGCCTTGACGGGCTCCGCCCTGGACTCGGCCACGGGCTCAGGTTTGGGCGAAGGGGCATCGAGCAGGTCAAAGCTCATCTCACTGGCCATCGGAGGCGCCAGGGAGGCGTCGATCACGAACTCAAACTTCATCGCCGAACCAAGAATCTCCTCGGCGACCGACTCGAGATATTTCTTTTGGTTATCCCGGTTCAGACTGTCCCTGGCATGAGCTTCTGTCGTGGGAAAGCCGACCTTCATCACCCCGCGGGCAAAGGACAGCACGGTGCCGATCTTCAGCCAGCTGACGATCAGGGCGCGGCGCTCCTGGATGACGGCCGTAAAATCGGTCCAAAACTGCTCAAGGTTCACTTCGGCGGACGACGCCGCAGGCTCGGCGGCCCGGACGGAAGGAGCCACGACAGGGGCAGGAACGGGTGTGGCAACCGGGGCCGGAGCAGGCTCGGGCGCAGGTTCTGGCTCCACAAAACGGGCTGCGGAAACCACCGGCTCCGGTGCCGGCCTGGCTTCGGGCTCGGGAGTGGCAACAACGGCCTCCGCACTCTTGGGTGCACGTTCAGGTGCCGGAGCGGCGGCACGGGCCGTCGTCACCTGCGGAGGGCGGGGCATCACTTTGGGGACCGGGCCTCCGGGACCGCTGTCCAGGGCTTCAATCACATCACTCAGGCTGACTTCATTCAGATGCTGCACGGCTTGGATGACACCGAGTTCCAAGTGCAGCCGCTTGTTCGTCGCCCAGCGCATCCGGGCGTCCACCTCAGCCAGTCCGTCCACGATGCGCAGCAACTGCTCGGTGGTCGCCATCTGGCTCTGAGCGGCGACGCGTTCGGCAATCTCGGGCTCCAGATCCTCGGCGCCGGCCTCAGGATCGGCCTGACTGACGAGCAGGGTGCGGAAATGCTGGATCAGGTCGGCCAGCAGCTTGCCCAGGTCCTTGCCCGACTCGCTGGTGTCATGCACGGCCTGCAATGCCGCCACGGTGTCACTTTCCAGAATCTGCTGCGCCAGCTGCACCACCGTCTGCATGGCGGTGAAGCCAAAAATGTCGAGCACGTCCTGTTCGCAAATCTTGTTGCCGCAGAAGGCCACCAGCTGATCGAGCATCGACTGCGCGTCGCGCATGCCGCCGTCCGCCCCCTTGCCGATGGCAAAGGCTGCCTTTTCGTCCAGGTCCACCCCCTCCAGCTTCGCAATGTGCAGCAGATGGCGGGCGATCACATTCAGCGGGATGCGACGCAGGTCGAAGCGCTGACAGCGGCTGATGATCGTCGGCAGGATCTTGTTGGCCTCGGTGGTGGCAAAGATGAACTTCACATGGGGCGGCGGCTCCTCCAGGGTCTTCAGCAGCGCGTTGAAGGCGGAGGCCGAGAGCATGTGCACCTCGTCGATGTAGTAGATCTTGTAGCGGCACCTGGCCGGGGCGTACTTGACGCTCTCACGCAGGTCCCTGACCTGGTCGACGCCGTTGTTGCTGGCACCGTCGATCTCCAGGACGTCGAGGCAGTTGCCCTCGGCGATCTCCTTGCAGAGCGGGTCCTCCGGATCGAAGTCGATGCTCGGTCCACCGGGGCAGTTGAGCGCCTTGGCAAAGATGCGCGCCGTGGAGGTCTTGCCGGTGCCGCGCGGCCCCACAAACAGATAGGCATGGGCCAGCCTCTCCTGGGCGATGGCGTTTCGCAGCGTGCGCACGACATGCTCCTGGCCGAGCACGTCGGCGAAGGTCTTGGGACGATATTTGCGGGCAAAAACCTGGTAGCTCACGGCCGGAGACTAGGCCGCGTTTTCCCTCTGGCAACGGAGCATTCTTCCGGCGGCAAACTTAACCAGCCCAGGCCTGTGAAGAACCCAAGATTGACAGGGTGAAGCCCAATGCGTGACAGGCACCAAGCTGTTGAAGACTTTATTTTATTTTTAGCGTAACCTTCACAAGCCCTGTCCGTTGGCAGGGTTGATTCCATGAACTGCCTCCGCCTCCTTTTCATCCTCCTGGCACTGCTGGCACAGGCCTGGCCTGTTCAGGCGGGGACGCTGGGTGGCGGCCCTCAGCCAGCCTGCGAAATGGGCTGCTGTGCAGCGATGGCGGACGCCGGGATGAACTCGTGCGGCTGCCTGGAGGAGCCCCGAACGGTTCCGGCCAGCCCAGTCCTGCCCGCTCCTGGGGAGCATCGGCAAATCCTGGCCCAGGTCGTCTGGAGGCAGCTTGAGGTCCTGAGGATTCCCCTTCCCTCCCAGGCCCTTTCCACGGAACACCTCCGTGACGCGAATGCCGGAGAAACCCGCACGCCGCACGTCCGGCGACCGGTGTTGTATTGCTCCCTGCTGAACTGAGTCGGCGTCATCCCCAGACGCACCATGCCCGTGCATCGCGGCCCTGTGGGGCTGCGCGTGCCCATGAAACGGGTTTTCAGATCCCTCCACAACTCATCATCAGCCATGAAACCATCCAGACTGTTTGCAGTGCTTGCCTTCATCCTGCCCGCCCCCCTCCTCGCCTGCGACACCTGCGGAGCAGGCGACCCCGCCGCCGGCCGACGGGTCGTCGAATACGACCTCCACATCGCCGAACAACTTCTCAGTCCCGCCGGGAAACGTGTGCGCGCCCTCACCATCAACGGCGGCATCCCCGGCCCCACCCTGCGTTTCCGTGAAGGTGACTTCGCAAGAATCCGCGTTCACAACGACCTGCGGAACGAGGAGACGTCGACCCACTGGCACGGCCTGCTGCTGCCTAACGAACAGGATGGCGTGCCCCATGTGACCACGCCCCCGATCCGGCCGGGCGCCGTCCACACCTTCGAGTTCCCCCTGCGCCACGCCGGCACCTACTGGTTCCATTCCCACACCCATCTCCAGGAGCAGAGCGGCGTCTTCGGCAGCATCGTGGTCGAGCCACGCAACGGCGAACCGGTGAAGACGGAAAGGGAGCAGGTGCTGGTGCTTTCCGACTGGACGAACTACAACCCGATGGAGGTGCTGCGCATGCTCATGCGCGGCAGTGATTACTTCGGCATCCTGCGCCACAACTCCCAGAGCATCCTGGGAGCCTGGAGACGCGGCATGCTGAAGGAGTATTTCCAGCGTGAATGGGACCGCATGCCGCCCATGGACTTCTCGGACGTCGGCTACCACGCCTTCCTCATCAACGGCCGCCCGCAGACACGCATTGAAGGCAGGCCGGGGGAGCGCGTCCGGCTGCGGGTGATCAACGCCAGCGCCGCCACCTATTTTTACCTGAACTCCAGCGCCGGCCCCATGACCCTCATCGCCGCCGACGGGCCCGCCGTTCAGCCGGTGGAGGTGGACCGTTTCCTCATGGCCATCGCCGAAACCTATGACCTGCTCATCACCATCCCTTCCAGCGGCGAATTTGAACTGCGCGCCACCAGCCAGGACGGCAGCGGCCACGCCTCCGCCTTCTTCGGCCAGGGGACTGCTCATCCCGCCAGCGATCCCCCCAGACCCAACCTCTACCAGTTGGACCAGATGCTGAACCTGGCGCTTGAGGAGCAGGAGGACGATCCCCGTGCCTCGCTGCGCCTGGACCGCCCTGGCTCTCCCTACCGCCTGCTGAAGGCGGTCAAGGACACCACGCTGCCCGCCGGTCTGCCGCGTCGCAGGATCACCCTGCACCTCACAGGCGACATGAACCGGTACATCTGGAGCTTTGACGGCAAGACCATCGCCCAGGATCCCTTCATCAAGATCCGGAAGGGGGAGATCATCGAGCTTGAGCTCATCAACGACAGCATGATGCATCACCCCATCCACCTGCACGGGCACTTCTTCCGCCTGCTGATGGGAAACGGCGCACGCTCACCCCTGAAGCACACCGTCGATGTCCCGCCGATGAGCAGCCGGCTCGTGGAGTTCGAAGCCAATGAGGAAAAGGACTGGATGTTTCACTGCCACATTCTTTACCACATGATGAGCGGCATGGCGCGCGTGTTCCGCTATGAGCAGGAGGCCGGGGCCTCCGCCGTCGGCGGTCACGCCCCTCAGGATCCGGCCACTCCGTCAGCACACCGCATCGAGCATGCGGGCGGCCTTGGCGAACACGCCCATGACATGAGCCACGTCTGGGGCGCCGCCTCCATCCAAAGCCAGATGAGCAGCGGGCTGCTCACCTGGATGAATCCCAAAAACAACGTCCTGCTCTCCTGGGAGCTCGGCTGGGGAAAGGTGGACTCCACGGAGCATGAGGTCGACCTCACCTACCAGCGCTACCTGGACATGAACTTCCAGGCCTATGCCGGCCTGCGGCTTGCCAATCACGGCGGCGGCGACCGGTTCATCGCTGGATTCAACTACCGCCTGCCGTTCATGATCCTGTCCGACGTCATGGTGGACGGCCGGGGCAACGGCCGGTTCCAGTTGTCCAGACGCCTGCAGCTCACGCCGCGCCTTGGCATTGCGGGTTACGCCTTTTACGACACCGGCAGCCATCTGGAATGGAGCGCCTCGGCCGACTACACCCTCACCCGCACCACCTCCCTCAGCGGCTCCTATCACAGCGACTACGGCCTTGGCGCCGGTCTGCTTTTCCGCTTTTGAAGGCGCAAGCCCTCGAAAAAAAACCACACACACCCACCCCATGAAAACACTCGTCACCACCCTTCTGCTCACCCTCGCCTGCTCGTCCCTGGCCGCCGACAAGCCCTACCCGCTCGACACCTGCATCGTCAGCGGCAACAAGCTCGGCACCATGGGCAAGGTTGTCGTCAGGTCTCACGAAGGCCAGCAGATCAAGTTCTGCTGCAAGCCTTGCGTGAAGAAGTTCGACGCCAATCCGGCCAAGTATCTGTCCAAGCTGAAGAAGTAATCAGAAACTCCGGCGGCTGGCACGCCTTGCAAAGCCCGTGTCAGCCGCAGTCACAATCCAGGCAGCCATGGGCGGCGCAGGTCCGGCAGGTGCGTTCGACAAGCTCTCGCAGCCTTCGCCTGGCCCGAAGCAGCCGGACATTCAGCGTGTTGACACGCAGGGTTGAAAGCCTGGCGAGATCACTCGCCGAACCGCCCTCAAGGTCGATCTGGCGCAGAAGCTCGGCATCGGCGGCGGGCAGTCCTGGAAGCAGCCTCATCACACACTGGCAGATGCGGCCCTCATCCTCCGGTCCGGGGCTGGAGGACAGTTCAAAGGCAAGGTCCTCCGAGGATTCCTCCCGTGTCCGCCTGCGACGGTGTGCGTCAATGATCGCATTTCTCAACACACGGTAAAACCAGGTCACGATACCCTCGGCATCCTCAGGCACCTGGTCGGCCTTCATGGCCTTCAAAAGGCACTCCTGAACCAGGTCTGCCGCCAGTTCCGGATCGCCGGTGCGCGCTCGGGCAAAGCCGACGAAGGCCTCGAGGTGTTGCAGCAGGGGGTCCAGGGACATGGCAGCCGTCCTCATCAACGAACCCGCACGGGCGTTCCATTCAGCACCCATTCAAAGAAAAACTTCGCCGGATTGCCTTCATCCAGCGGCAGGCGGATGCAGCCGTGCGACGCCGGATAAGCGGGCACGCTGGTGAAACCATGAACGAAGACGTGCCCGTGGATCTGCACGCTCCAGGGCATGGGGGCGTTCTGGTAACGGCTGGAACGATGCATCACCGCCCGGTAGGGGCCTGCCACAAAATCCCCCTTGGGCGTGCTGCCTCGCCGGCCGGAGCTGATGCGCGTCTTGAGCACCAGACGTGCCCCCTGCCAGCCCTCCAGAGTCTGCGTGGCCAGATTGACCTCCACACGCTGCGGTGAAACCTGCACCGTGAAGCCGCGAAACAGCCGTCCCACCCGGATCCGCCCCTTGTCATCAGCGGCGTTCACGAAGGCCCCGGCCTGCTGCAAAAGCTCAAGATCCACCAGCTCCGTTCCATCGGTCAGGCTGCGCAGCGATCCCGCCCGCATGGGCAGTCCGTTCAGTTCAAAAACCTTGCCATCGTCGTCCTGACGCAGGCTCCACCTCAACTCCTCCACCGCCTCCGTCACCGGCACAAAAACCTTTTCAGGTTCAGCGGCAAACACCATCCCCTCCAGCGTCGCGACCGTGAGCGGCTGGGCCAGGGCGGACCCTGCCAGCAGACAAAGCATCCATGAATGGAAAGAGCGGCGAGGGTTCCTCATCGGCAGGATCATACCCCCATGCATCGGCATTGCTGTCAGATCTTTTACAACCCAAGGCAGGTCCTGTGGCGGTCGACGCTTCAGCTTGCCAAGATCCGCGCAGACAGGTCTGCTTTTCATCGGTAACACTTTCACGTCTCATCCGTGACCGCTTCATGGAGGCCTTCATTCCGGCCCCGCCCCAACACCTCCATCCACCATGTCAGCTCATCCTCACGACGAACCGGCCTCCTGCTGCTCGCACAAGCCGAAGCCTTCCCCGCCCTCCTGCTGCGCGGCAAAACCCGCCAAGCCCGCCTGCTGCGGGCATGAGCACAGCACCTCCGTCCAGCCCTCCGCCTCCGCCAAATATTTCTGCCCGATGTGCCCGGGAGTGGAGTCCGACAAACCGGGCATCTGTCCCAAATGCGGCATGGCCCTGGAACGCAATCCCGCCTTCGGTCCGCCGGCTCCAGGTGAAGATGACGCGGAGCTCAAGGACATGACTCAGCGTCTTTTCTGGAGCACGCTGCTGACCCTGCCGGTTTTTGTCACCGCCATGGCTCACCTGATCCCAGCCTGGCGTCATGCCGAATGGGCGAACGGGCAAGCTTCGCGCTGGATGCAGTTTGCCATGGCCGCGCCGGTGGTCCTTTGGGCAGGCGCCCCTTTCTTTCATCGCGCCTGGCTGTCGCTGAAGCACGGCAGCATGAACATGTTCACCCTCATCGCCCTTGGGGTTGGCTCAGCCTTTGTCTTCAGCGCCGCCGTCATGCTGGCACCCGGAAGCTTCCCCGCCTCCCTGGCGGACGCCCACGGACGCCTGCCTCTCTACTTCGAGGCCGCCACGGTGATCATCGTGCTGGTCCTGCTCGGCCAGGTCCTGGAGCTTCGGGCCCGCGCCCGCACCGGCAGCGCCATCCAGGAACTGCTCGGGCTTCAGCCGAAAACCGCCAGGCTGCTCACGCCGGAGGGTGATGTGGAGGTGCCGCTCGAGTCGGTGCAGCTGGGCGACCGCCTGCGCATCCGTCCTGGCGAAAAAATCCCTGTGGACGGCCAGGTCATTGAAGGCCGCAGCCATGTCGATGAAGCCATGATTACCGGTGAGGCCATCCCGGTTGAAAAAACTGCGGGTTCCCATGTCACCGGCGGCACCTTGAATCAGCAGGGCTCCCTGGTCATGGAGGCGACTCGCATCGGCGCGGACACCCTGCTGGCGCAAATCGTCCAGCTTGTCGGTGAAGCCCAGCGCAGCCGCGCTCCGGTGCAGGCACTGGCTGACAAGGTGGCGGCCTGGTTTGTCCCCGCCGTGCTGCTGGCCTCCCTGGTCACCTTTGGCCTTTGGTGCAGCCTGGGCCCCGAGCCCAGGCTTGCCCACGCACTCGCCAACGCCGTCGCCGTGCTCATCATCGCCTGCCCCTGCGCACTCGGTCTGGCCACGCCCATGAGCATCATGGTCGGCATCGGCCGGGGTGCCAGGATGGGCGTGCTGATCCGTGAAGCCGCCGCCATTGAAAAGCTGGCCTCGCTGAACCTTCTGGCCGTGGACAAGACCGGCACGCTCACCCTTGGGCGTCCCGACGTCACCGAGATCCTCACCGCCGCTGAATCCAACCTCGGCAGCGACGAAGTCCTCAGCCTGGCCGCTGCCGTCGAACAACACAGCGAACATCCTCTCGCCCAGGCCATCACCCAGGCCGCCCAGGCCCGCGGCCTGCCCCGGCTCGAAGCTCTTGAATTCCACAGCACCACCGGTGGCGGTGTGAGGGGACGCGTGACAGACAAGCTCGTGCTTATTGGCAGGCCAGGATTCCTCCGCGAGCATCAGGTCCGCGGTCTGGAATCTCTGGAAGCCAGGGTTTCTGCTCATCAAGAAGAAGGCAGGACGGCCGTCTTCATGGCGGTTGACGGAAAAGCCGCCGCCGCGCTGGTGCTTAGCGACCCCGTCAAACCGACCACGCCGGAGGCACTGGCACGCTTGAAGCAGCTCGGTGTCCAGGTTGTCATGCTCACGGGCGACAACGAGCGCACCGCCGCACGCATCGCAGGCTTCCTGGGCATCGAGCGCTTTCACGCGGGAGTCACCCCTCAGGAAAAGCATGCCCTGGTGCTCGGCATGAAGCGTCCGGGCAGTGTGGTCGGCATGGCGGGGGATGGCGTGAATGACGCCCCCGCTCTCGCGGAGGCCGATGTCGGCATCGCCATGGGCACGGGCACGGACATCGCCATGGAAAGCGCCCCGGTCACGCTCGTTCGTGGCGACCTGCGCGGCATCGTGCATGCCATCGAGCTCGGGCGCGCCATGATGCGGAACATCCGCCAGAACCTATGGTTCGCCTTCCTCTACAACGCCATCGGCATTCCGGTGGCCGCCGGCATATTTTATCCCTGGTTCGGCATCCTCCTCAGCCCCATGCTGGCCGGGGCCGCCATGAGCCTGAGCTCCGTCTCCGTCATCAGCAACGCCCTGCGTCTGCGACGCTTCCAGGCATGATCGGCCACCTGGCAGGGCTTTTGCATCAAAAGGGTCAATGATTCTGTCTCATGGCCTAGGTGACAGGATTGACAGCGATTCGCAGGATAAACAGGATTTTTTCAGACCTGTTCATCCTGGCCATCTTGTAAATCCTGTCGCAAAAAACCCTTTCTCACTTGGTTGAGTAAGCCCTGGGTGCACGGCTTTCCTTCTTGTCAGGCAGGATCAGGACCGGTAGTATCCGCGCCATTCAGGAGATCCCGTTCCTGGTTCTTTGCATTTCCCTTTTGACGTGTCGGCCTCTCAGGAGCCGGCCGTCCTCCCCTTCCTGCGGTGCTCGTCCTCAGACTGTTGTGGCCCGGCCCGTTTTTATGACACCGGGAGCCGCGTGACCTGGGTTGTCTTGTCATGCCTTCACTGGAAGACAGCGCCCTTGTTCATGGGCACCCACCTCGTCTCCTTGGGATTCGAGGCCCCCAGATCGAACGACACAGGTGGGTCAGGCGCCCCGGCTTCGTCCGGGGCGCTTTGTTTGGCCCCCATGCTCATCCTGCATGAACCACATCCACTGAATAGATCGGGCCGCCCTCCTGTCTCATCCCCGCCATGGAAACCCCTTCAGCCACCCCTCCTCCGTCCGCCAGGCAAGGCCTTTCAACCCGGCAGATCCTGCTGATCGTCTTTGGCAGCATCCTGCTTGTCTCAGCCCTTGTCTCAGCAGCCGTGATCGGGTGGTTCCAGTACAACTTCAACCCCGCGCCCATGCAGCCGGTGGTGCTTTCCGAGATCGAAAAACAAGCCTTCACCACCAAGCTCTCCGCCCTGGGGGATCCTGCCATGGCTCCCGTGTTGCTGAAGTTTCCGGCCAACGGCCCAGCATCAGCACCTGGGGCCGCCGCCCCAGCCCCGACGGTTCCCACCGGCCTGGAAAACAAGACCATCGTCCTCACCGAACGCGAAGTGAACGCCTACCTGGCCTCGCAGAACCTGGGTGAAAACATCCAGGTGTCCTTTGGCGAAGGCCGGGTGATCACGACCATCATTGTCGAAGTGCCGCCGGACTTCCCCATCCTGCCCGGCCAGAAGGTGCGCGCCCGCATCACCTTCGGCACCGGTCTGACTCCGGAACACATGCTCTCGCTGGTGTTCAACGATCTCCATGTTGGCGGGATTTCCCTGCCCAACGCCTGGCTCGGTGACTTGAAGGGCGTGGATCTGATTGCAGAAAACCTTCAGCGCGACCCGGCCCTGCAGCGTTTCCTCTCCGGCATCCGCTCCCTGGAGATCCACCCCGAGGGAGCCCGCGTGATCCTGAATGAGTAAGCTGCCTTACCGGCTCTTCCTCTCAGCACACCGGCGTGAGCAAGGGCTGCCCGGCAAAATGCGCAGCCAGGTTGTCGATCACGAGCTGTGCCATCGCACGGCGTGTTTCATGCGTGGCGCTGCCGATGTGAGGCAGCACGACCGCCTGCGGACAGGCCAGCAGGCGCTCCGGCACCTGCGGCTCGTTTTCAAACACATCCAGTCCGGCGCTGCGGATGCCACCGGATTCCAGCGCCTGAATCAAAGCCTGCTCATCCACCACGGAGCCGCGGGCGATGTTGATCAAGGTTCCCTGGGCGCCCAGGGCGGCGAGCACTTCCGCATGGATCAAATGACGCGTTCCCGGTCCGCCCGGACAGGCGACGATGAGGAAATCCGACACCTGGGCGAGTTCGAGGAGGCTGGCGCAGAAGGCAAACGGCACCGGTTGAGCGTTGCGTCCGTGATAGGCGATCTTCATGCCAAAGACCTCCAGCCGCCGGGCGATCGCCTTGCCGATCCGGCCGAGCCCAAGAATGCCCGCCGTCTTGCCCCGCAGCGCATGGGCCAGAGGAAAGGCGCCTGAGGGCCACTGCCCACTGCGCGCATGCCGCTCGGCCTCGCCCAGACGGCGGCTTGTCATCAGCACCAGCGCCACGGCGATGTCCGCCACGTCATCCGTCAGCACGTCCGGCGTGTTGGTCACGCGGATGCCCCGGGCGCGGCAGGCAGGCAGCGGCACACCGTCATAGCCCACGCCAAAGACGCTGACGACCTCAAGGTTAGGCAGGGCGGCGATCAGGGTCTCCGGCACGGCATAACCACCGGGCACCACCATCGCCTTCACGGCCGCCTCCGGCGTGTTGACGCAATCATGGTTCGCGGCCAGCGGACCGGCCAGAAAGTCCGGCAGAGGGACGGGAGTCAGGACGGTGGGCATGACGGAAGGGAGACGGATTATTTTTTCACCAGACGCGCGGCATACGCCCCGTCCATCTGATCCTTGGGCGGGAACACCAGCCGGCTCTCGATCATCTCCAGCTCCGGATGATCGGCCAGCACCGCCTTGACCACCTGCTGGTTCTCCTCGGGGTCAATGCTGCAGGTGCTGTAAACCACGCTTCCCCCGGGCTTGAGATAGCGCAGGGCGCTTTCGACAATGCCGCGCTGAGTCCTGGCAAGTTCCGCGAACTCCTCTTCCTGCAGCCTCCAGCGCACGTCGATGCGTCGGCGCATGACACCGGTGTTGGAACAGGGAACGTCGAGCAGGATGCGGTCAAAAAGCAGGTCGTCAAAAGGCGGCGGGTCCTGGCTGAGGAAATCATGCTGCATCACCTGGGCGTTGTGCACGCGCAGGCGGGTGAGGTTTTCCCGCAGACGGGTCAGGCGTGCAGGTGAACTGTCGCACGCGACCAGCCTGCCCTCGCCGCACATGGCCTGGGCCAGGATGGCGGTCTTGCCACCGGGAGCAGCGCATGCATCAAGCACCGTTTCACCCGGACGCGGGGCGAGCATCCCCGGGGCAACGGCCGTGCTCGGATCCTGGGCGTAGCAATGACCGGCCTTGAGGGCCTCACGCGGCACGGAGGTGGTGAGAAAAAAGTCTTCCGCCGTGGGATGTGGTGTCAGCCCAGCGATGGCCGACAGCTTTTCATCCGCATCCTCATGCAGGCGGTTGAGGCGCACAAACGTCTCAGCAGGCTGCTGGTTCCACTGGCAGAGGGCCTCGGTCTTGGCCTTGCCCATGGTCTTGATCCAGCGGCGCACCAGGAACTCTGGATGGGAAAAGGCCACCGCCAGCGGCAGGGCCTCGCGACCGGCCAGGAGGGAGTCCATTTCACGCCCGGCTCGGCGCAGCACGGCGTTGACCAGCCCGGAGGCCCGCCCGGCGGCCGCCACGGTTTCGTTCACCGCAGCATGTGAGGGCACGCCCAGGAGCAGAAGCTGGCTCAGCCCCACACGCAGCACCCAGCGCGTGCGATGATCCAGGTGACGACCGCTTGTCAGATGACCGATCCAGTGATCCAGCAGGCTGAGATTTCTCAGCGTGGTCAGCACGATGTCATGCAGGAAGGCGGCATTCGGCCCGGACAGGGCGGTCTGGCGGGTTTTGTCATCGAGCAGGTCCGCAGCGTATCGCGGCGTTTTTTGCCAGGCTTCGAGGACTTCAACGGAGAGACGACGGACGTTCACAGGCGGTCAGGGGGAGGGGCCGGAGCCCAAGGTGCTTGAGGGGAGGAAACCTGGATAAGCCACAGCCTGCCCGGATGAGCAAGGCGGACTTCGCTCGGCAGTGGGAAACCTCCAAGGTGTCTCAGGCCCTTGACTCCACCACACCGCGCCCGATGCCCCGGTATTGGAAGCCGAAATCAGAGGCGGCGACGGGATCAATCAGGTTGCGCCCGTCAAAGATCATCGGTGCAAGCATGGTGGCACGCAGATCGGAGAGGTCGACACTGGCAAACTCGGGCCATTCCGTGGCGATGATGAGCGCCTCGGCGCCCTTGGCGGCTTCCAGCGGACTGCCGGCAAACTTGATCTTGCCGGCAACAGGCAGCTCCCTGGCCTTGTCCATGGCCTTGGGATCATAGACGACCACCTCCGCCCCCTCAGCCACCAGCTTCTCCACCAGCGCGATGGCCACCGAGGAGCGGACGTCATCCGTGTTCGGCTTGAAGGCCAGCCCCCAGACGGCGAGTTTTTTGTCCTTCAGCACCCAGAGGGCCTCACGGATGGCATCGACAAAGCGGTCCAGCTGGCGCTGGTTGATGCGCTGCACCTCCTTGAGCAGCGTGAACGGAGTGCCGAGCTGCTCGGCGATGGCGATGAAGGCGGCGATGTCCTTGGGGAAGCAGGACCCTCCATAGCCCAGGCCCGCGTTGAGAAAGTCACGACCGATGCGCTTGTCGGCGCCGATGCCTTCAGCGACCTTGAGCACATCCGCCCCGGAGGCCTCGCAGATCTCGGACAGGGCGTTGGCATAGCTGATCTTGAGCGCCAGGAAGCTGTTGGCCGCATGCTTGATGAGCTCCGCGCTGTTGATGTCGGTGACAAGAACCGGAGCGGCGAAGGGTTCGTATACCTTCTGCATCAGCGCGATGGCGCGGTCGGTGTTGCCACCGATGACAATGCGGTCCGGCTTCATCAGGTCGGCCACGGCGCTGCCTTCACGCAGGAACTCCGGATTGCTGACCACGTCAAACTCCACCCCGGGCCTGGCATAGCGCCGGATCGTCTGCCCCACCCGCTCGCCGGTCTTGACCGGCACCGTGCTCTTGTCCACCACCACCCGGTAGCTGTCGAGATACTGGGCGATCTCACGGGCCACCTTTTCCATGTAGGTCAGGTCGACACTGCCATCGGGCTGGGGCGGTGTGGGCACGGCGATGAAGATAACCTCTCCATGATCCACGCCCTCCTCCGTGCTTGTGGTGAACCGCAGGCGGCGGGCCGCGACATTTTTCTTCACCAGGGCCTCCAGGCCAGGTTCATAAATCGGAATCTGTCCCGCCAGCAGCGTCTCCACCTTGCGGGGATCATTGTCCACACAGCAGACATGATGACCGACTTCAGCAAAACACGCGCCTGTGGTAAGGCCGACGTAACCAGAACCAATGATGGTGAGCTTCATGCAATAGGGGTGAACGGGATCTGCCGTCCATAACAGGCGGAATCATCACACTCAAATCACAAACCTGCCTCTTGAAATTTCGAATTCGACAAAAGGCAGGAATATCCCCTGCCCCCGATGCCGATCCGCGCAGGGTCACCCTACTGCGACTGAGATCCGCCACGACCGGAGGGGTTGGGATCGATGTCCAGCGGAATGGTGGCTCCAGGGAAGTCCTTGAGCGTGAGGGAAAAAATAAGGCCAAACTCGGTCCGCCCATTGCGGTTGTCACGCTGCATCGCTCCAATCGAGGCCACCCAGCTCGTCAGGTCGCGGGTGATGCTGTAGCTCTGGAACTCCAGGGTGCTGTCATCCATTTCATAGACGTGATACATGGACACGCCCCAGTTTTCCGTCAGGCGGGCATAAGTGCGGGCAAAGATGAGGCTGGAATCCTGGAAATAGGGGCTGTCGTTGACGAACTGATGGCCGAACGTGAAGGACATGGCGTCCGACGGCATGAAGGTGATCCCCTGGTTGAACTCGGTGAAGTTGCCATCCGTGCTGGTGATGGGCAGCTGCATGTCCATCCAAATGTTCACCCAGGGCACGGGGCGGAAGAAGAGCTCATTGTAGAGGTTCGACATGTCACGATTAAACTCAGGATCCTTGGCAAAAAGGTCCACATAGGTGTTCATGCCGGCAAAGGTGTAGGTCTGCACGGGATCGTCATTGGCTGAGGCGAAGCGCCCATTGCCCTCAACGGTGTAATCCCTGCGGGTCTGCAGGAAGTTCTTGATGCCGAGACGTGTGATGTTCCAGGAACGCAGGCTGTCCACGGCTGAGTAGAGGGGCACGTCAATCGGACGCGGGCGCGTGGTCGGGGAAAGCCGGTCCACCCCGACGAATCCGTTGGGCATGGAAGCATCGAGATAAGAGTAGTTCACATAAGGCTGGAACACATGCCGGAGCCCGTCCAACCCCAGGGACTCATTGGTGTAGTCGGACCAAGTTTTCGTCAGCTTGAAGGACACGTCGAGTCCCGCATGGAGGATGGGCCGGGTTTTCTGCGAGAATCCATCATAGAGGCCGTTCAGGGTGCGCGAGTAGCCCGCATAATGCGTGACGCCGGCACCAAGCCTTGGCACCACGTTCAGCCAGCCGCCCAGGGTCTTGGGATAGAGAAACTCATGGTAGGTGTGCAGGCGGGCATACTCAGAGGCACCGCCGTCAAGCATGGCAAACACGCTTCCGTAATCATTGAAACCGAGCGCTGCATCGTCCTTCCTCTCCAACAAATTGCGGATGAAGTTGCTTTCTCGGTCGTTGAGAACCCCTCCCGCCGCCCCTTTGAGCGACGCCCTGAAGGCGGACTGCTCAAGGTCGCTGGCCAGTTCACGCATGTAACCGATCGAGGCGGTGCCCTGGTGATAGATGCCGCTGTTCCAGAGGGGGCGCCGCGTCCAGTCGATCGAAAGTTCGGGCAGCTTCTCACCCACGCGGTAAAAGTTGTTCGCCTGGAAGCGCGTCATCAGGGTGGCAAGGTAACTGTCCGTGCGATGCACCAGGGACACCTGGTTGTCAGGCTGCGGCGTCTCGCGGAAGTCGTTGAAGAAAAAGTCCTCATAAAAATGGGCGTCGCTGATCTTGTTGATGTCGAAGTCCAGATACCAGGTGCTCTGCTCAGGCCCGGGAAGATAGATGCGGTGCTGGAAATTAACCCGGTACCGGTTTTCGGGCACCGGCCCACGCGGCACGGACGTGCGGTTTTTCGTCGGATCGGTGTCGTTCTGGTAGTAAAGTTTCAACCCTGAAAAGTTGTTCCAGTTGTTGCGGTAACGCATCGAGAACAGGTCCACCCCGACACCCACGCCACGCGCTGAACGCAGGTCCAGGTGGTATCGTGCCCGGGTGTGGTCTCCATGAATCACGTCGTACTGGTTCAGCATGAACGCCCCCCAGCGGCTCTGCTGGCCGACATTGAAACGGTAGCCTGCCTCGGCCTCCAGGGACTGGGAAAGATAGGGCAGGTAGAAAACCGGCACATTGCCGGCAAGCACGGTGACGTTCCGAAGGATCACCTTGTCCTGGGGAATGACCGTCAGACCTCGCGCCCTCAGCCTGAAGTTCGGGTTCTCGGAGTCGTGGGTGGTCAGGTAAGTGTCACTGCCCTCGAGCTTCTGGGAAAGCTTCGTCTCCGTGTCAAATCGGTCCGTCTGGAAAAACAGGCTGCCCAAATCCATGGCCTGTGAGCTTCTCACGGCATCCCCGCTGATCTCCCCGGAGTTCGCGTTGTAAAGGATGTTCTCACCCTTGTAGGTGATGCCCGCCTTCCAGATGATGACGTTGTCACGGGCAATGACCTCTCCGGTCGTCTGGTTGTAGCTGGCCTGCCCGCAGCGAATTTCCACATCCGTGTAAGAAATCCTCACATCCCCCTTGGCGATGGCAAGCCCAGTCGTTGGGTCGTAGCTTGTCTCCAATCCCTCAATGTTCAGATCACTCGTCAGGGAATCCAGCACCGTCTGGCCCCGAAGGCCTGGGACGATGAGCCAGCCAAACAGGGTCAGTGCCGCAAACAGACGGGAAAAAGTCATGGTTCCTGAATGAAAATGAGGTGATTGGGAAAAATGTCGGCAGGTCCAAGATCCTCTCCGGCAAATCCCGCCGTCGCTCATAGGCCACTGACTAGAAAGTGACAAGAAAAACGACGGGAAAATGTGCCTGGAGCCACAGCCTCGACAGTCGGTTTCAGAAGATTGTCAGGCACTTACAAAAAGATGACACAGGTCCCTGGATTATTTGGCGAAGCTAATTTTCTGCTCGACAAATTATTATATTTATGGAACTTTTGGTTAATCAGCTCAAAATCATGCCTCTGGCCTTCTCCTTTTTCAGTTCCAAAAACTCGGCCTTGCCTGCATCGGCAGGGCCCGAATTTGCTGGTGCTCAACAAGTTGATGCAATTGCGGCTGAATCCAAGCCAACACCTCCTTCGAGCCCTTTTCCGATCCATTCTCCAATCTCAGGCTCCGACCTGCTCCCCCCCCAGGGGCAACAGTTCAGCCATGGGCAGATTGGCAAGGAGCAGACCGTTTTCCCAACGAAACCCACACCGCCTCCCCTTCCCCAGCCGGAAAGGCGGCCAAGCACCTGCGGGCTGGCGGCCATGGTGCTGAGTCAAAGCGACATCTCCGCGCCCCCGCTCAACAAGCGCCTTTCTCCGCCCCCGCTTGCAGCCATATCCCCTGAACCTGTCCGTTCCCACGAATCCAGCAACCTCCTCCCAAGTACCTCAGCGCCAACGACTGTGGAAGTGGATGCCCTGAAGCAGGAATTCCAGGCAGAGATTGAGCAGGTGAAAAATGACCTGTTTGGAGCTGTCATGGGAGTCAGCGCCCTCAAGGACCGGCTGGATGGAATCGAATCCCAGGTCCAACAGACCACTGTCCAGCCCAATTTCCCTTCCCGAAGCGAGCTGGAAACCTGGATGTCCTCATGGCTCGAAACACACCTGAGCGAGGTCCTGGAACGCACGCTTGGCTCCGTCCTGGGCAAATTCTCCTCCCAGGGCCTGCTTCGCACGCCCCTCTCTCACGCTGAACTGCAGGCCACGCTGTCACAACCTCCCGTCATCCTCACCTCAACACCCTTATGAACTCCCTCCGAGTACGCCTCATGCTTCCCCTGATGCTGTTCGGCTGGCTGCCGGCCATCGGCGCCGCCCGTCTCATGGGCCATTCCCTCGACTGGTTTTTCAGCAGCCAGGGGTTTCTGCTTTTCGCCGGGGTTTTCATCGCCGGCTATCTCATCAGCGGCTGGGCCCTCAAACCCGCCATCTCCCTGATGAACGCCACCTCCTCCGTGCTGCGTGGCGTGCCTCCGGCAAAGGACATCGCCGACTGGCTGCCCAAGGATTTCTGGAAGCTGCGCTGCGACATCAACATGCTCTTTGCGAAGCACCGCCAGTCCCTCAATGCCGCCGAGCTGCATGCCAGCCAGACCGCCCAGCGCCTGCTGAATGCCGAACGCCTGCTGCGCGATGCCTTCACCGCCCTTCAGGGCATCTTCGCCACCAGTGACGAAGGGGTGGCCGTGGTGGACTCCTCCGGCGCCATCATCGCCTCCAACGCCAGGCTTGACGATTTTCTCGGTCGTCCGCTTGAAGAAGTCGGCGGAAGGGATGTCAAGCACCTCATGGACGCGATCGCCACGCGCTTTGCAGACAAGGACCGTGTGCTGAAGCTCATCGGCGAAACCGAGGCTGACCCCACGCTGTCCGACCATCTCGAGGCCGAAACCGCCGACCCGTCCCATCGCATGTTCTCCCTTCGCACGGCTCCCATGCAGACAGACTCGGGAGAGGTCATCGGTCGTCTCTGGATGGTGCGTGACTGCACCGAGGTCAACGGCCTGAAGAAACAGCTCCGTGAATCGCAGAAGCTCGGCACGATCGGCCAGCTCGCCGGCGGCATCGCTCATGACTTCAACAACATGCTGACCGCCATCCGCGGCAACCTCACCCTGGCCGAGCTCTCTCCGGGAGCCGTCGGCAGCCACGATGTTCGAGACAAGCTTTCCAATGCCAGCCAGGCCACCCAGCGCGCCGCCGACCTGGTCAAACAGCTGCTCTCCTACTCCCGCCACAGCACCGGCACCCCCCTCCGCAAGGTCACCCCCCTCAAAAAGCTTCTCGCCGACGTTCAGAGCCTGCTCCGCCACAGCGTCGACCCCCGCGTCAACATCCGCATCCGTGCCGGCATGGAGGCCTCCTTCGCCATGGCCGACGCCACCCAGCTCGAGCAGGTGGTCCTCAACCTCTGCCTCAACGCCCGTGACGCTCTGCCTCCCGACAACGGCGTGATCGAGATTGGCATCGAAAACGTCCAGCAGAAGACCTCGGTGGAAGGTGATCCGGGCGAGTTTGTGCTCATCGCCGTCCGCGACAACGGCCATGGCATCTCCGAGGAGGCGCGCCACCGCATCTTTGAGCCCTTCTTCACCACCAAGGAGCAGGGACGCGGCACCGGCCTCGGGCTCAGCATGGCCCAGGACATCGTCCGCGAACATGGCGGCTGGATCGAGTTCGACAGCGTCGAAGGCCAGGGCACCGAGTTCCGCATCTTCCTTCCCCGCGCCAGCGACCCGGAAAACATCGAGGACGAGTCCCACAGTTTCGACCCACGCCTTGCCCAGGCTCCGGTCGGCCAGCGCGGCACCATTCTGGTCGTCGATGACGAGGCCCCGGTGCGTGCCATCGCGGTGAACATGCTCAATTTCCTCGGCTATCGCGTCCTCGAGGCGGGCGACGGCCAGCAGGCTCTCGACATCGTCCTGCGCAGCGGTGAAAAGATCGACGCCCTCCTGCTCGACATCTACATGCCGAAGCTCAGCGGTCGCGACACCTTCAAGCAGCTGCGCGCCGCCGGAAATGACATTCCCGTCGTCGTCTGCTCCGGCTTTGTCATCGATCCCGACGAGTTCACCATTCTCAGTGAAGGCCGCTGCCCGCCCGTGGACATCATGCTCAAGCCTTACGCCCTGGAATCCCTCAGCAAGACCATGGCCAAGGCCGTCCGCAACGCCCACGCCGCAGACACCTTCTCCCGCCAGATGACCCCGGTCCTGGCATCCTGACCCTCCCCCACCAACAGCCACACACCGGGGCATGAATGCGCAAGAGCGGTTCATGCCCCGGTTTGTTTTTAAGCAGGGCCGCTTCCCGAAAAGCGTTGCGCGGCGTATGCATGCCATCATGCCGTCGCATCAGCCACCCCTCTTCCCCACGATCACTTTGCTGCTCTATGCAGGCACCCTGGCCTACGCCGGCTTCCAGCCGGACCTCGAACGCAACCTCAAGGGCTGGCTGGTCATGGCGTCCAGCCTGCTTGCCGCCCTTCTCCTGATACTTTGGTTTCTGCTGTCGCGTCGCTTCAGAACGCGCATCCGCCTTCTGGGTTTCCTCGCACTGATCCTGCTCCTCGCCGCATCCCGCTTCTGCGTCAAAGTGGACGGCGTGATCGACGGCCGAGGACTGCCCCGGCTCGCCTGGCGATGGTCGGTCAAACCCTCCAAACCTGCGGTTGCGCAGCCCTCTCAGCAGCGCTCCGAAAACCGCGGTCAGGGGCTCTCCAAAGCCGCGGAGGTGCCGCAGTTCTTCGGCCCCTGTCGCGACGGTCATGCACCCGCTGTCCGGCTTGATCCCGACTGGCTGAAGCATCCCCCGCGCGAACTCTGGCGGCATGGCATCGGCGCCGGATGGTCCGCCTTCGCAGTCACCGACGGCCTTGCCTACACCCAGGAGCAGCAGGGGGAGAAAGAACTCGTCACCTGCTACGACCTCCTCACCGGAGCGCTCGTCTGGTCCCATTCAGACACGGCGCGCTTCGACCAGTGGCAGAGCAGCGAAGGACCGCGCGCCACCCCCACCCTGCACCAGGGACGTGTTTACACCTACGGCGCGACCGGCATCCTCAACTGCCTCGATGCCGCCACCGGCAGGCCCGTCTGGCAGCGTCGCGTGCTGGAGGAAAACAAGATCGCCAATCTCGAATGGGGTGTCTGCGCCTCGCCGCTCATCGCTGGCAACCTCGTCATCGTCACCGGCGGCAGAACACGTGGCCCCGTACTTTTCGCCCACGACCTCGCCAGCGGCGCCCCCGTCTGGAAGGCGGGTGATGACGAGGCGGGTTATGCTTCTCCGGTCCTCACCCCCCTCGCAGGCCGGCAGGTCATCCTTAGCAACAACGCCCGCTCCCTCACCGCCCACGATCCATCGACAGGTAAACTTTTGATGGAGCACGCCTGGGGCGTGGAGAAATGGCCCAAAGCCAGCCAGCCCGTCATCGCCGGAGCGAACCAATTGTTCCTCTCCGCCGGCTACGGCATGGGCTGCCTGCTGCTCGAAATCAAACCGGCCCCGGACGGCGGCCTAACAGCCACGGAACTCTGGACAAGCATGAAGATGAAGACCCAGTTCAACAGCCCCGCCCTGGTCGGCGAACATCTGTTGGGTCTCGATGACGGCCGCCTGGCCTGCATGGACCTGAAGACCGGTGAACGCCTTTGGAAGGAGGGACGCTTCGCCTCCGGCCAGAGTCTGATCGCAGGCGACAAGGTCATCGTACAGAACGAGGCTGGCAGTGTCCATCTCTGCGCCGCCAACCCGCAGGGTTTCAAGGAATACGGCCAACTTCCCGCTCTGAGCAGCAAGACCTGGAACCACCCGGTCCTCGCCGGCCGCTACCTGCTCGTCCGCAACGACCGCGAAGCCGCCTGTTACGAACTCCCCCTCCTGCCGCAGACCACCTCCAACTGACCTCGTCCTGACCTGCACCCGGAGTGATATTCAGTTGTGACTGCAGCGCGGAAAAGGTGCCGCATTCATACGATGGCAGCCAGACGCCCCCGCATACTGGCCGACTGAGGATGATCCGGGTGGCGGCTGAGAAAGGCCCTGACCTGTTCAAGCTGTCGAACATGAAACCTGCCTGCCTGAACCAGGCTGATTCGGTGATCAGCCAGTTCGGCCTGAATCTCCAATGACGGCTCTTGGACTTCCAGCAGCTCTTCATAGCGCTGGACGATCCGGTCCAGATCCTGGCTGGCGCGGCGGCACGGGTGGCAACGAATGCAGTCCGCATCGACAGGGAAACCCAGCTCCTCATACCAATGGCGCTGCTCCTCGGCAAAGAACAGGAAAGGCCGTCCGCAATCGCGGCAGTTTCGCTCAATGTCGTAGTAGTGCGTGTTCAGCACGCTTGAACCATGCTGACGCGAGGGGTCGGCCACAATGGCCGTGCCCGGAATGAGGAATCCAATGCGTGAAGCATCCACCCCAAGCCAGCTTTTGTCCTTGGACAGCAAAGCCAGTTCCTCCTGAGAATAAGCGCGCACATGAACTCCGGCCGCATGTTTGTCCACATTGAGGCCCGTCACACGAGGCTGGCCGCCGTAGCGCGGATGCTCCACATAATAGGCACGACGCCTTGGAACAGGATTTGGTTTTGCCGGTTTGGTCATGGAAGATGGGTGTTCATCAGCTGTCGATCACAAGATCACAACGCATCCGGCCAGTAACGGGGACATTCCTGTTATCTGGCCCTTTGTTGCGTGCTGTTGCAATCATTTGCACGCGGTTGTTTTTCAATCATTTACGCGGTAGCAAGCGTTGCAGCCATTTGCATCAAATCGCGCTGTTTTGCATGGTTTAAGCGCGTGGTTGTACATAAAGCGCTGTATAAAACCAAGCTTGGAAAAAGGTTCCAAAACGCCCCCCCCGCTATGGAGGGCGGCGCAATCGGCGGGCTAAAGGCGGCTTGATACAATGGCTCTCACGATGCCGGCCACAACTTCCAGCGGCTCGCGCATAGGGTCGCCCGTCCAGCCCAAACAAGCGGCGCGGAGCGCAAGCTGGCGCTCCAGCTCGTCAAACTCCGCGTCTGTGAAATCTGCCCGTTCCATCAGCTCGGCATCTGAAAGTGAAAGCAGGGCATTCATGGCCGCACCTCCTCGGGCTGAATGTTCAGGATGTATTTGGCAGCCTTCTGCGCCTGCGCGGCAGCGCGAATTATCCAGCCTTTGGCATCCTTGCTTTTCAGGGCATCTATCCAGCTTTGGAGGTAAGCAGCGGTGTTACTCAGTTCATCGTCAAGGAGCCCGGCATGGCTATTGAGGAAGGAAGCGCCCATTTCCGCCACCAGTTCCTCCTCGGCGTAAACCTTGCGTGCGGTGTCACCGGCGGCACAAATGCCGCTGTTTTCAATCAGCGACTTACGGGCAAGGCGGGAGGCGTGGCCGGTGTGTGGGCCAGTTCATGAAACAGCATGGAATAATAGGCCTCCTGGGTGCTGAAAAACCACTGCTCCGGCATGTGGACCGTGTCAGATGTCAGCCGGCAGCATGGAAGTGCGCTGCCCTCATGGATGGCGGGGGCATTTGGCATAGCCGCCACGATTTCGCGGGCGCGGTCCGTCTTCTCACTGACAGAAACCTCTGGCAGGCCCTCAAGCGGGGAGAATTCAATGCCTTCAATCTGGGAAGCGTGGAAGACAGTGTAAGCCTTCAAATAACGGCGGGTTTCGCCGTCCTCCTCAGCCGCAGGGGCTTCGTCCTCCTGCTTGGAATAAGTGCCGCATTTCACGACCATGGAGCCGTGTTTGCTCTGTAGAAAAGACTTTTCATGTCGTTTTGATGAGCTAGACCACTGGGGA
>CAZXPU010000060.1:0-31805 GCA_964642905.1 uncultured Prosthecobacter sp. | reverse complement strand
TCGGCATCCTTGGCTGGCGTTCCATCTGGCGTGGTGAAAAACCCGTCTACCGGCCCTTCGCACGCACCGGCATGTTCCGCTACAGCCGCCAGCCGATCTACTCCTCCTTCACCCTCATCCTCTGGACCGCCCCGGTCTGGACGCCCGACCACCTCGTCGTCGCCCTGCTCTGGTCGGCCTACTGCGTGCTCGCCCCGCTGCTCAAGGAAAAACGCTACCGCCAGTGGTATGGCGCCGCCTTTGAACGCTACCAGCACCGCGTGCCCTACTGGTTCCCCGCCGCCAGAAGCCGTCCCTCCGCAGCCCTCCATGCCACACCCGCCCCCGTCGACCACGACGTCGCCATCGTCGGCGCCGGCCCCGTCGGCCTCATGCTCGCCGGCCTGCTCGGCCAGAAGGGCCTGAATGTGCTGGTCGTGGACAGGCGCACCGAGCCCCTCCGCCATTCCCAGGCCATCGGCATCACGCCGCCCTCCCTGGAAATCCTCGCACGCCTCGGCCTTGATGAAAAATTTGTTAGGCTCGGCGTGCAGATCCGCGACTGCCATGTGCACGGCCATTCCGGCAGGCTCGGCTGCGCCAGCTTCCGTGACATCCCGGGCCCCCACCGCTGCATCCTCTCGCTGCCCCAGCAGCAGACGCTGGACCTTCTTGAGGCCAGGGTCGCCGCCATGCCCAACGTCCGCCTTCTGCGCGGCGTCGAGGTGGCTAAAATCGAGCAGGACGCCTCCTCCGTCACCCTGCATGGAGACTCGCTCACGGCCACCGCCCGCTGGCTCGTCGGCTGCGATGGCAGCCGCAGCCAGGTGCGTGAAAACCTCCGCATGCGCACACGCGGCGGCAGCTACGGCCACCACTTCCTCATGGGCGACTTCATCGACCGCACCGGCCTGAAGGACGAGGCGCATCTTTGGTTCACGCGCGACGGCGCCGTGGAGGCCTTCCCGCTCCCGGACGGCCGCCGACGCTGGATCGTGCAAACCTCCGAATCCGTCACCGACGGCCTGCACGGCCTCATCAGCAGGCTCGTCCGTGAACGCGCCGGGCTCGACATCGCCGTCGAGGACCAGCTCAACCAGAGCCCCTTCTCGCCGCGCTGGATGCAGTCGGAGCAGTATTACGACGGCCGTGTCATCCTTTGCGGCGACGCCGCCCACCTCATGAGCCCCATCGGCGGCCAGGGCATGAACACCGGCTGGGCGGATGCCGAGTTCCTCGCCGAATCGCTCCTCGCCATCGAACAGCACGGACGCGACCCGCAGCCCCTGCTGGAAGCCTACGACCGCTGCCGGCATCGCGCCTCCAACGTGGCCATCGGCCGCGCCGCACGCGGCATGTGGCTGGGCACGCGCCAGGGCGTCGTCTCCTCCTGGCTGCGCGACCTGTTCATGCGCGAGGCCCTGTTCAAAGGGCCGCTCGCACGACGCATCGGCCCCTATTTCGCCATGCTCACCATCCCCTACAACACAGTGAAGTCGGTGCCGGAAAAGGTGTTCGCGCTGCGCTGATTCGTCAGGCCGCGTTGCGCTCGATGCGCTTCTTCAGGATCGGCGCGCGCTCGCCCTTCACCACGGCCTCGTTGATCGACACCGAGCGCACGTCCGAGCGGCTCGGCACCTCGTACATCACGTCGAGCATGATGCGCTCAAAGATGCTGCGCAGGCCACGCGCCCCGGTGCCGCGCCTCACGGCCTCACGCGCCATCGCCAGCAGCCCGTCCTTGTTCACGTTCAGATCCACGCCCTCCATGCCAAGCAGCTTGGCATACTGCTTGAGCAGCGCGTTTTTCGGCTCGGTCAGGATGCGCACCAGCTCCGCCTCCGTCAGCTCACGCAGCGCGCACAGCACCGGCAGACGGCCGATGAACTCAGGGATCAGCCCAAAACCGATCAGGTCCTCCGGCTCCACCACCTTGAGCAGCGCATCCTTGTCATCTTCCTTGTCCGTCGCGCCGCCGACAAAGCCCATCGTGCGGTGGCCCTTGCGACGCTTGACGATCTGGTCCAGGCCGACAAAGGCGCCGCCGCAGATGAACAGGATGTTCTCCGTGTTCACCTGGATGTACTCCTGCTGCGGATGCTTGCGCCCGCCCTGCGGCGGCACGTTGCAGATGGTGCCCTCGATGATCTTCAGCAGCGCCTGCTGGACGCCCTCGCCCGAGACATCGCGGGTGATGCTCACATTGCCCGTGGTGCGCCCGATCTTGTCGATCTCATCGATGTAAATGATGCCGATCTCCGCGCGCGCCACGTCAAAATCGGCCGCCTGCAGCAGCCGCAGGATGATGTTCTCCACATCCTCGCCCACATAGCCGGCCTCCGTCAGCGTCGTCGCGTCAGCGATGCTGAACGGCACGTTCAGGATCCGGGCCAGCGTGCGCGCCAGCAGCGTCTTGCCGCAGCCCGTGGGGCCGAGCAGCAGCACGTTGCTCTTCTCAATGTCCACGTCGTTCGGATCGTTGATCCGGCGCGGCGACTCCTTGCGCATCGCCTGCTGTCTTGAGTGAAGGATGCGCTTGTAATGATTGTGCACCGCCACGCTGAGCACCTTCTTCGCATGCTCCTGGCCGATCACATGCTGGTCCAGCGTCGCCCGGATCTCCGCCGGACGCGGCACGACCAGACCGCCCGAGATGTTGTCCGCCTCCTGCGTGGCCTCGCGATCCAGGATGCTCTTGCAGACCCCGATGCAGTTGTCACAGATGTAAACACCCGGCCCGGCCACCAGCTTGCGGACCTCCGCATGGCTTTTGCCGCAGAAGGAGCAGAGCGTGACTGTGGATGAGCGTGGCATGGGGGGTGGGTTATCTCGCACGTTCCTGCTTCAAGCGTCAAGGCCGGCTTGCGGACGCATCACGGAGCCGCGCCGGCGGGCGGTGCGGTTTCATCCTCCTTCAAGGCCGCCACCACGCGTTCGATGCCCGTCTTGGCGAAGTCGCTCGGCGGATACATGTGCCTGGCCTTGAGATACCAGCCAAGGGCCGAGCCCGACTGCTTGCGCTGCTCGTGCTGCTTCGCCTTCTCGATCGCGCTGACATACTCGCTGGCCTTCACGCTGAGCTCGGAGCGCATCTTCGTCACCTCCGGGTCCTCCGGGAACCGGGCATACACACGCTCCACGGCCTCCCAGGCGCCGAAGGCGTTGCCCGCCTTGCCCTGCTCCTCGGCCATCTTCACCACCATCGTCACCTCGGTCACGTCCGTGATCACCTTCTTGATCTGGTCCTGACGCGCGGCGTCGTTGATCGAGGCGGCCAGAAACCGGCCCTGCTCGTTGAAAATCTGCCTGAACGCCCGCTGGCTGAGCAGCCGGTCCAGGTCCAGCAGGGCCTGCGCCTGCACGTCACTGTTCTGACCCACCATCTCCGACAATCCGCGCAGCTTGGGATTCGTCGGCCAGATCTCGGCCGCGCCCTTCATCTCGGACGCATAGGTGTTCTGGTCCCCTTTCAAAACCGCGGCCTTCGCCGCCGTCAGCCTCATGTCCGAAAGCGCACGCGCCGTCTCAATCGCCGCCATCGGCTTGGAGAAGTCGAAGTCCTTGGAGTTCTTCCGCATCTTGTTCACCAGCTCCTCGGCCAGCGTGAAGTCCTTCATCTCCAGCGCGTTCACCAGCTGGTTGCCGTCACGCACATAGTCGAGAACCTTCAGCTTCTCGGCCAGCGGCAGCCGGCGCACCCGCGGCAGGTATTCACCGATCGCAAAGGCCTCCATCAGCCGGTTGCTCGCGCTTTGATAATCCTGCCGCATCACCAGCTGCTCAAAGGCCACCACCGCCTCGTCCACACCCCGGATGGCCTCGGACGAAAGGCTGTCAATCAGGCTCACCGTCGGCGGCACGCCCAGACCCGCCGAAAAGGCCTTTTTCATGTCCGAGTTGTCATCCAGCTGCAGCACGCTGTCACCATCCTTGAACATGTGCGGATACAGGCGGCAGGCAATGAGCGCATGCTCAAACCGGCGCTGCAGGAACATCTGAAGGATCAATGCCTGGAACTGCACCTTGCTGGTCACCTCCGAAAGACCCGCCGCCGTCTCGTTCATCTTCTTGCGGGCCTCGATCTCGGCGATCTCCTTGACGTAGCCGGACACTCTGCCGATGCTCGCGGTGGTCGCCTGCTTCTGCGCATTGCCCGCAGCGCCGCCGCCTTTCGCGGCCCCGCCGCTGCCGGCCTGGGGCGACATCTCGGCGTTCGACATGGCGACCTCGTTGTTCCACTCCAGCTGCCGCCGCCTCTTGTTCATCGCGTCATTGGCCGCGCGCAGGTTGTTCACCTTGCGCTGCGCCAGCCAGACGTCATACACGCCGTTCGCCATCGTGTTGCACAGGCCGGCGTCGATCTTGAACGCCCCGGCCTCCGGCAGCATCGCAAAGGCCGAGGTCACGTCCGGCCCTCCCTTCCGGGTCGGAGCGAGAAGCAGGATGATCTGCGCGACAAGATCACGGTAGGCCTGATCCTCCGCACCGTTCGCCTCCGGCGTCGCCAGATAGATTTCAAATTTCGACCGCACCAGCCGGTTGTTGTTCATCTGCCAGGTCTTGCCGTCCCAGGTGACCATTTCATTGCCGCTGTCCACATGCGGCAGCGCGCCGCCAAACATCGAGTTGCCGGCGTTGGACGAGGACTGCCCCCCGCTGCTTCCGGAGGACGGATGCGCGTTCGCCGGCGGCGGCGAGGACTGGGAGGGCCCCGGCGCGGGCAGCACCTGGGCATACGACGTGACGGCCGCGAGCAGGACGCCCGGGGTCAGGAAAATCTTCATCGTCTTCTTCATAAGCTTCAGGTCAGGCTTTCAACAGCTGGATCACTTCAAGCACCCCGTTTTCCAGGACACGCACCTTGAAAACATAGCGCTGCCCACGCTGGATGTTCGCCTCCAGCTTCGACGGCACCAGCACCGGCACAAAACTGCCCCCCTCGCTCACCTGCACCGAAAACAGCCGGTCGCTGCCTTTCCAGGAATCCAGCCGGTTGTCGATGGTTCCCTCCACCTTGTAGGTGTTTCCGGACAGGGCGTTTGAGCTGTCCAGATACTCTTCCGTGCTCAGATCGGTCAGTCCCGTCATCGGGTCCGTGCCTCGATGCAGAAGGGAGTATCCACCGCCAATGGCGCCTGCAAGCAGGGCCAGGACGGCGATGAGGTGGGCGGGCTTGATCCCGGATTGAGCACGACGGGCCATGGAATGAAATGAAGGGGAATTAAACCTAAGTCTAACGGCTGGACTTCCGCCCGGCAACACCTGCCTGAGATGGATCACCCCGCCGCCCGCCCGACCAGCCCCAAATCCCTGTTTGACTCCCAGGCCGTTCTGGAACATATCAACGCATCCTGATACGTTGATTTGATCGTTTCCAATCCCCCAAACCTGAACCCAACACCACCCGCATCCCCATGAGCGACTACAAAGTCAAAGACATCGCCCTCGCCGATTTCGGCCGCAAGGAACTCACCATCGCCGAAAGCGAAATGCCCGGCCTCATGGCCACCCGTGAGAAATACGGCCCGAAAAAGCCCCTCGCAGGCGTCCGCATCACCGGCTCCCTGCACATGACCATCCAGACCGGCGTGCTCATCGAGACGCTGAAGGAACTCGGTGCCGATGTCCGCTGGGCCTCCTGCAACATCTTCTCCACCCAGGACCACGCCGCCGCGGGCATCGCAGCCACCGGCACTCCGGTCTTTGCCTGGAAGGGCGAAACCCTTGAGGAATACTGGTGGTGCACCTGGCAGGCCATCATGTTCCCCGGCAACAAGGGCCCCCAGCTCATCGTCGATGACGGCGGCGACGTGACCCTCCTCATCCACAAGGGTTACGAGATGGAAAACGGCGACACGTGGGTAGACACCCCCTCCGACAACCACGAGGTCAAGGTCATCAAGGACCTCCTCAAGGACATCGCCAAGAAGCAGCCCGGCATCTTCCACGAGATCGTCAAGGACCTCAAGGGCGTCTCCGAAGAGACCACCACCGGCGTGCACCGCCTCTATGAAATGGCCAAGGCTGGCAAGCTGCTCTTCCCCGCCATCAACGTCAACGACAGCGTCACGAAGTCCAAGTTCGACAACCTCTACGGCTGCCGCGAGTCCCTCATCGACGGCATCAAGCGCGCCACCGACGTCATGATCGCCGGCAAGGTCGGCGTTGTCTGCGGCTATGGCGACGTCGGCAAGGGCTGCGCCTTCGCCCTCCGCGGCATGGGCGCTCAGGTCGTTGTCACCGAAATCGACCCCGTGTGCGCCCTTCAGGCCGCCATGGAAGGCTTCCGCGTCATGCCCATCGAGGACACCCTCGGCTGGGGCGACATCTACGTCACCACCACCGGCAACAAGGACATCATCCGCCTTGAGCACATGGAGAAGATGAAGGACCAGGCCATCGTCTGCAACATCGGCCACTTCGACAACGAGATCCAGGTCGACAAGCTCAACGCACGTGCCGACGTCAAGCGCCTCAACATCAAGCCGCAGGTGGACAAGTACACCTTCCCGGCCGGCAACAGCATCTTCATGCTCGCCGAAGGCCGCCTTGTGAACCTCGGCTGCGCCACCGGCCACCCGAGCTTCGTGATGTCCAACAGCTTCACCAACCAGTGCCTCGCCCAGATCGATCTTTGGGAAACCAAGGACACCCGCCCTGTCGGCGTCACCGTCCTGCCGAAGAAGCTCGACGAAGAAGTCGCCCGCCTCCATCTCGCCAAGATCGGCGTGAAGCTGACCGTCCTCACCAAGGACCAGGCCGACTACATCGGCGTGCCCGTCGAAGGCCCCTACAAGACGGATCACTACCGTTATTAAGGTGGATTCAGCCCTCCGGGCTGAAAAGGCAGGCCTGAGTCCTGCCCCACATTCCCCTCACCCCCCAAAACCCGAAGCGCGTCCGGTCGAAAGACCGGGCGCGTTTTGCATGTCAGTCATGAGCTTCAGCTCGTAACCACCCCGCACGGGCTGAAGCCCGCCGCCACTTTACGGCCCGTCCAATCCGCCGCAAGACCCTGCGCCCGGCCACGTTCATGCGCGGCCATGTTGATGCGCCTCCTTACCATCCTGCTCTCCACCGCGACCCTGGCCGCGGCCGCTGATTCCAGGCCTAACATTGTTTTCATGCTCGCCGACGACCTCGGCCGCGCCGACTGCGGCTTCATGGGCGGCACGGTGATCCGGACGCCCCACCTGGACAAGCTCGCCAAGGCCGGCGCCATCCTGGATCAGTTCTACGTTCAGCCGGTCTGCTCCCCCACCCGTGCCGCGCTGATGACCGGACGCTATCCCATGCGCCACGGCCTTCAGGTCGGCGTGGTCCGACCCTGGGCCCAGTACGGCCTGCCCCTGGAGGAGCGCACCCTGCCCCAGGCCCTCAGGCAGGGCGGCTACGAAACCGCCATCGTCGGCAAATGGCACCTCGGCACCTTCCAGCCCGCCTACCTGCCCCTGCAGCGCGGCTTCGAGCATCAATACGGCCACTACAACGGCGCCATCGACTACTTCACCCATGAACGCGACGGCGGCTTCGACTGGCACCGGGACGACCGGGAGAATCGCGATGAAGGCTACTCCACCCATCTGCTCGCCCGCGAATCCGAACGCCTGATCCGCGAACGCGACAGGTCCAAACCGCTGTTTTTGTACGTCCCCTTCAACGCGGTTCACGGCCCCTACCAGGTGCCGGACGAGTACCTGAAGCCCTACGCAGACCTCAAGGGCAACCGCCAGAAATACGCAGGCATGCTGGCCGCCATGGACGAAGCCGTGGGTCGCATCGTCGCCGCCATCGACTCCGAAGGCCTGCGTCAGAACACGCTTTTTGTTTTCTCCAGCGACAACGGTGGGCCGAACCCGGGCGCCATCACCGACAACGGCCCGCTGCGCGCCGGCAAGGGCACCCTCTACGAGGGCGGCACGCGCGTTGTCGCCTTCGCCACCTGGCAGGGCAGGATCCCCGCCGGAAGCAAGGTCAGCGCCCCGCTGCACATGGTGGACTGGCATCCCACCCTGCTGAAGCTCGCCGGAGTTTCCCTGGAGCAGAAGCTTCCGGTCGACGGCCGCGACGCCTGGCCGGCCATCACCGGAAAAGCGGGTTCTCCCCATGAGTTCATCCTGCTCAACACCGCTCCTGGCAAAGGCGCCCTCCGCATGGGCGACTGGAAACTCGTCATCGGCGGCAACATGCCCGACAGCGAAGACAGCCCCGAATCAGCTGCCGCCCCGAAGAAGGCCAAAGCCAAAAAGAAGGCCCCTGGAGCAACCCTGGAGCTCTTCAACCTCGCTGAGGATCCCAACGAAAAGAACAACCTCGCCACCAACCACCCCGAGAAGGTCGCCGAACTCAGGAAGAAGCTGGATGAACTCGCCGCCCAGGCCGTGCCGCCAAAAAGCGCGCCCAAGGCCCCTGGATTCAAGACACCCCGCGTCTGGGGCCAGGCAGACTGAACAGGCAACGCCCACCTGTCAGCGCAGCCCCTCCATGACGAAGGGCGGCACCCTCACGCACCCATCCTGCGTCAACAGCCACGCATTCTCTTGCCGCCGGGGCGTCTGCTTCGTATTCACCGGGACACCTTTTCCTCCCCGTGCTGCCCTCGCTCAACACGCTCAAGCTCCCCGACACCTGGCAGCACCAGGCGGTGAACCTGCTGCGCGACGGCTGTGACGTCGTGGTGAGCGCCCCGACCGGAGCCGGCAAGACCTACATCTTCGAACTGCTCCACCAGTCGCGCTCCATCCAGGGCCAGGCGGTTTACACGGTGCCGACTCGTGCGCTGGCCAATGACAAGTACGCCGAATGGAAGGACGCCCGCTGGGACGTCGGCATCGCCACCGGCGACGTCTCGGAAAACGTCAGCGCTCCCGTCCTGGTGGCCACGCTGGAAACGCAGCTGGAAAGGCTCGTGCGTGGCGAAGGCCCCGCGCTGCTGGTGATCGATGAATACCAGATGATCGGCGACGGCCAGCGCGGCTCGCATTACGAGGCCGCCATCGCCCTGGCGCCGAAGGCCACCCGGCTGCTCCTTCTCAGCGGCTCCGTGGCCAATCCCGAGGACGTGGCCGCATGGATGCAGAGGCTCGGTCGCCGCGCCGAGGTCGTGATGACCAAGGAACGCCCCGTGCCTCTGGATGAAACACCCTGGGAGGCCCTGCCCCAGCGCATGGCCCGGCACTTCGAGCAGTTCTGGCCCAAGTTCGCCGCCGCCGTCATGCTGGCCGATCTCGCGCCGCTGCTCATCTTCTCGCCGCGCCGCAAGGAGGCGGAAAACATCGCCCGCCGCCTCGCCGCCGACCTGCCCCCCGGTGATCCGCTGGAGCTCACGCAGGAGCAGCGCGCCGTCTGCGGCAAGGACCTCGCCGGCCTTCTGGAAAAACGCATCGCCTATCATCACAGCGGCCTGAGCTACGCCGCGCGCGCCGGTGTCATCGAACCCCTCGCCAAGGCGGGGCAGCTGCGTGTGGTCACGGCCACCATGGGGCTTGCGGCGGGCATCAACTTCTCCGTGCGCAGCGTGCATGTGGCAGCGACCACCTTTCATGACGGCCGCAGCGAGCACAAGCTGGCCCCTGACGAGCTGCTGCAGATGTACGGCCGGGCCGGCAGACGCGGGCTGGACGAACGCGGCTACGTGGTCACCACCCGGCAGAGCCCGTCGCTGAATGACGCCCGGCCCGCCCGGCTGCACCGCAGCAACCAGCTCGCCTGGCCGGTCTTCCTTCGCGTCATGAAGCATGCCGCCCAGGTCGGCCAGAGCCCGTTTGCCGAGGCGGAGAAATTTGCACAAAGATTGTTCGCCAAAGCCCCGCCGCTGCTCGGGCTTGAGGAGGAGGTTCCCGAAGGCGCGCTGCAGAACGGACTGAACGAGGCGCGGGCGCTGTTCGGCCTGGAGGCCGTGGAAAAGCAGATGCTGAACTCGCGTGGCGAGTGGGAGCGCAAGCCCGGCACGCCGCCGGAATGGCTGCCGCTTGGCCAGGCCTGGTCCTCCGGCCCGGACAAGATCGCCCCGGCCCTCGGCATTCCCGCCTTCGTCGCCCGTTTCGCCCATGGCATCGGCCGCGTCGGCAGGCTGGCGAAGGACCGTTACGGGGTCGAGATCCCGCTCGGCTCATGCATCGAGGACCAGCCCGGCGTCATCCGCCCAACCAAAAGTCTGCGCAAACTGCTCGGGCTGCCGAAGAAGCTCGAGACCGTGCCCGTGGAGGAGGTGGAGATCCTGCACGGCACGGCCCTCGCCCAGGCCCTGCATGACTCCTGCCTGGACTGCTTTGAAGAGCCTCCCCGCGGCCTGCCGGCCCTGGTCCGCACCCTGGAGAAGGAAGGCCTGGTCTTCGCCGTCTTTGACCTCGCCGAACTCTCCGTGCCGGTGCATCGCGACTCCCTGGACGTGCCGCTGTTCCGCGCCCAGGAACGCAGCCAGGTCGTCAAGCGCGACACCGCCGTGCACGATCTGACCGCCGACGGACACGAAGCCCGCCCCGCAGACCGCGAGCCCCGCGTCGGCTCCCCCATCCATGCCTGGCGTTCGCTCGGGCTCATGGATGAAAACGGCGTGCCGACCCGGCGCGGCGAAATCTTTTCCTTCTTTCAGGGCGGCGAGGGCCTGACCATCGCCGCCGCCCTCGAGGATGAAGGCTACCCGGTCGATGACCTCGTCCGTCACCTCGCCAACCTGCGCGGAGGCACCCGGTTCGACCTGCCGATGACCTGCGACTCCGAACGCCTCGGCGCCGTGTCCCGGAACACCTATGGCTTCATCAATCATCACGGCTACCTCGAGCACGGCCTGCCGCCGGACTATGGCGAGGGCACGGCCGAACTGCTCGACGTGATGCTGCATCCGGAAAAGGGCGGCGACCGCGACCTGCGGCCCGCCGACGTGGCCGAGGGCGACATCTCACGCGCCTACATCGAATGGCTGAGCCTGCTACGCCACATCGTCCATGCGCCCCAGCACCCCTGGCGGCGCTGGCAGGCCCTGCAGGAGGAATGCGGACGCATGCTGAAGCAGCACGGCAGGGCGCTCCGCCATCTCTTCTACCTGGACCTTCCCCAGCTCACCAACAAGCAGCGCCACGGCAAGACAAGACACTGGATCATGCCTGACAAAACATTTCGTTAGACGCGCAGCGAGGATCGACACGCCCCCGATTCCGCAGCAGTTCTCTGGAGCGCGGAACTCCGATTCCGCAGCACTGCGAACGAAGGCAAATCGCGGATGAACCTTCACCCTCTTCGAATCCCCGGCCCGTCCTGCGCGTTGAAGCAGGCGGGAGGGAGATTTCGTCACACCACAGCGAACCACCCGGCTGCGGATTTGGAAATCCGCGCTGGCGCGGGGATCGAGCCGGAGGCTCGAAAGAAATCAGCCGGTGGTGAAGCGAGGCTCGGCGAGCGTGAACCACCGGATCCATACCGCCTAACCATCACAAGACCCGGGGCGCCCTGGAAGGGCGCGAGAAGGCCGCGTTCGCTCATGACTCCTGCGCAGGATCACTCCATCCGACCCCCGGCACTGCCCCGAGGGATCGGAACCCACCCAAAATCCTCGCCCGAACGGATCAACCCACCAGCTTCCGGGCTTCAGCCAGCGCGGCATCGACCTTGGAGACATCCTTGCCACCGCCGCGGGCGAAGTCGGGCTTGCCGCCGCCTTTGCCACCGACGATTGGCGCGATGGTCTGGATGATCTTGCCGGCCTGCACCCTGGCCTGGTGCTCCTTGCCGACATTCGCCATCAGGGTGACGCTGCCGCCACCCGTCGCCGCAAGCACGATGATGCCGCCGAACTGGCCCTTGAGGGCGTCGTTCACGGCCATGGCGTAGTCGGCATCGACGTCGCCGAGATTGGCAATGAGCACGTTGCTGTCAGCCGTGGCGAGCAGGTCCTTCGCCTTGCCGGAAGCTTCGCGCTGCTGGGCCGCCTTGAGGGCTTTTTCCAGCTCCTTCTGCTGGGTGAGGATCTGGTCGAGCTTCTTCTCCAGGTCGGCCGCGCCCTGGGCGCTGACCTTGCCGGCGAGCAGCTTCAGCAAATCGGCGTCGGCCTTGGCGGCGTTGTAGGCTTCAAGGCCCGCGATGGCCTCGATGCGGCGCACGCCCGCGGCGACCGCTCCTTCACCGACGAGGCGGAAGAGGCCGATCTCACCGGTGTAACGGGTGTGCGTGCCGCCGCAAAGCTCCATGCTCCAGCCGTCGAGCTTGTGCGGCTGGCCGCCGATCTGCACCACGCGGACAAGGTCGCCGTATTTTTCGCCGAAGAGGGCCATGATGCCGTTGTTGGCCTTGGCTTCGACGTAGGGCACCTCGCTCCAGGAAACAGGATCGTTCGCAACAATGCGCTCGTTCACGAGGCGCTCGATGTCGACCAGCTGCTGCGCGGTGAGCGCGGCGCTGTTGAAGTCGAAGGTGAGCTTGTCCGGCGTGACGCTGGAACCCTTCTGCGTGGCGTCCTTGCTGACGACTTCATGCAGCGCCCAGTGCAGGATGTGCGTGACGGTGTGATGACGCTCGATGGCGTGACGACGCGGCACATCGACAGCGAGCTTCACGGTGGCGTCCACGGGCGGGGCTTCGTCGCCGCCGAGGAAGTGCAGCCAGGTGTTGCCAACCTTGGTGGTGGCGGTGATCGGATAGGTGTTCGCGCCCAGGATAAGCTGACCGGCGTCGCCAATCTGACCGCCCATTTCGGCGTAGCAGGTGGAGACATCGAGCACGACGGCCGTCTTGTCCTTCATCTCGACGACTTCGAGAACTTTCACGTCGGCCTCAAGGTTGTCGTAACCGATGAACTTCGTCGGGGCCTTCGTTTCGATCTCGGAGACGGAGACGACCTGCTTGTTCTTCTTGCCGGCTTCACGGGCGCGTTCGCGCTGCTCTTCCATGCGTTTTTCAAAGTCCAACTCATCGATTTCAATGCCGCGCTCACGTGCCATCAACGCGGTTAGATCCACCGGAAACCCCTCCTGGTCGTATAGGCGGAACACAAAGTCACCGGTTAATTTCCTGCCAATATTTCCATTGGCTTGACGCCAAACTTCAAAGCCCAGCCTTGGCAACTCACCTGGGCGAACAAACGCTGTCTCCACGATAGCTTCATCTTTAAGACTCAATGCTCTCTGCTCAAGTTCGCGAACAGTATTCTCAAACAGCGCGATGCCTTTGTCCAAAGTACGATTAAAGCTTTCCTCCTCAATTTTGAGCACGCTCTTGATCTGCTCCTTCTTCGCCCGCAGCTCGGGGAAGACATCGCCCATCTGAGCGGCGAGGACATCGACGAGCTTGTAGAAGAAGGGCTCCTTGAAGTCGAGAGTGCGGCCATACTTCACGGCGCGACGCAGGATGCGGCGCAGGGTGTAGTTGCGGTCGCTGTTGCCGGGCTGAATGCCGTCGGCGATGGCGAAGCTGAGCGTGCGGATGTGGTCGGCGATGACACGGAAGGCGACGTCGATCTTCTCCTGTTCGGTGACGGGGATGACATGCCCCTGCTCATTGGCCTTCGGCAGCGTGCTCTGGTAGGTCTTGCCGGACATCTTCGTCAGCTCGTCAAAGATGGGCTTGAAGACGTCGGTGTCGTAATTGCTGATCTTCGCGCTTTCGAAGTCGGTGAAGTTCTTCGTGCCCTGGATGATGGAGCAGACGCGCTCGAAGCCCATGCCGGTATCGACGTGCTTCGCAGGGAGCGGCTCGAAGGTGCCCTCAGGCGTGGCGTTGTACTGGATGAAGACGTTGTTCCAGATCTCGATGCAGCTTGCGTCGCTGCCATTGACAAGCTTGCGGCCTTCGCGCTGGCGGGCCTCGTCGAGATCGCGCGGACCAGGGGTGAGATCGACGTGGATCTCGGTGCAGGGGCCGCAGGGGCCGGTGTCGCCCATCATCCAGAAGTTGTCCTTCTTGTTGCCGTTGACGATGTGGATCTCGGGGTCGAGGCCGATGCTGCGAAATTTCTCTGCCCAGATCTCCCAGGCTTCCTGGTCGCGATCAGCGGGGTCGCCCTTGGATTTGTCGGGCTGATAGATGGTGGCGTAGACGCGGGTCGGCGGGAATTTCCAGCGCTCGATGACCAGCTCCCAGGCCCAGGAGATGGCCTCCTTCTTGAAGTAGTCGCCGAAGGACCAGTTCCCCAGCATCTCGAAGAGGGTGTGGTGGTAGGTGTCGAGGCCGACATCCTCAAGGTCGTTGTGCTTGCCGCCGGCGCGGATGCACTTCTGGGTGTCGGCGGCACGGGTGGGCAGGCCCTTGTGCAGGACGCCCGGCCAGGTGTCCACGTCCGCGCTGCGCTCGCCGAGGAAGATGGGCACGAACTGGTTCATGCCGGCATTGGTGAAGATGCGGGCGCCGTCGCGGCTGGTGTAGCCGACGTTGTCGCTGGGCACGATGGTGTGCTGCTTCTCCTTGAAGAAGTCGAGGAAGCTCTGGCGGATCTGGGCGGCGGTCGGGATGGCGGACATGGGAAAGAGGGCATGAAGTATGGGCTGGGAGGGCGGAGGGTCAAGGAGCCAGGAAGGGGTGAGAACGGTGGATTTGCCCGCTGGGGGGCAAAATGGGCGGCTGGCCGGGGTCGGGGACTCGGATGGCACGCTCCCAGGCGATGGTTAGGCAGCCCCCCTGGTTGCGGGCGCTCATCTGTAGAAATCCACGCTCCGGCTCGGAGATCGAGCCGAAGGCTCGAAAGAAATCAGCCGGAGGTGAAGCGAGGCTCGGCGAGCGTGAACCACCGGATCCATGCCGCCTTACCATCACAAGACCCGGGGGCGCCCTGGAAGGGCGCGAGAAGGCAGCTTTCGGTCATGGCTCCGATGCTGGCGCGCGCACTCAGGCATCCGGCCATTCTTCCCTGCCCGCCTTCCGGCTTTTTCATCAGTCCAGCGAACGCTTGGGCGCGGCAATGCGGACGGCGTTCGGGTTGTTGCCCCGGCCCGTGGCCGTGACTGCAAAACGCTGGACCTCATAGCCGGTGACGTTGGTGGTCAGGTCGAGCTTGGCCAGAAACTCCCAGGTGGCCGGAATGCCGATGTCATCCGCGATCTTGCGGGCATCGATGTAGGTGTTGAAGGCGTCAGCCATGACCTGGTAGATGGCCACGCCCTTGGCATCGAGCTTCATCTGACGAAGCAACCTTTGGTAGGCGCTGCCCTGGGCCTTGATCTGCTCCAGGGTTTCACCGCCGCCCGCCTTGGGGGTGAGCTCAAGCTGGACGAAGGCGTTGCCGGGCTTGATGACGGGTTTGAAGGTGTACGAGGAGCTGTTCATCATCGGGCTGGCCGCCGCGCGCTCCAGCACCGCCGCAAGCTTGAAGGCGTCGTAGATGACGCGGCTGTCGCTGAGCTTCTTGATGCCGTCCAGGCCGCCCAGGTCCTTGGTGAAATAGTCCACGATGTCCTTCGGCGTGTTCTTCACGCTGACCTGGCTGGCGCCCCAGCCAAAGTTGATCTTGCCGCCGGCGCTGCCGATGCTGATGACCGGCTTGGTGGGGTCGCGGCTTGGATCAAGCGCCTTCCACTGGGTCAGGTCACCCTTGGCGGTGGCCACCATGGCCTCGGCGACGGCGGACATGGTGCCGCGGGTGGCAAGGGAGAGGTTGCCGACGGCCATGAGAGTCTGACGGTTCACCGGCAGCCCGCCGGCGACCAGGGCCTTGTAGGCCTGCGCGACCTGGTCGAGCTGGAAGGTGTTGACCAGCGGGGCGATCTCCGGCCAGGCGGCGCGGCCGGCGTTGGCATTGCCAAAAACGCCCTCCAGCATCTTCAGGAAGGGGTCGATCTTGACCTCCTTGTATTCAAACTGGCTGCGGATCTTGTCGAGGCCGTCGGTGACCGGCTTGATGAACTCCTTTTCGTTCAGGAAAAGCACGCCCTGCTTGGCGACCAGGATGCGGGTCTCGTTCGGATTCTCCGGGAACGGCCGCGGATTCGGCAGGCGGACATAGGTGGGCGGTTCGGGCTTGAAGACAGGCGTCTGGTCAAGCAGAGCCTTGAGCCGCTCGACTTCCGCGAGCAGGCGCTCGACCTCCTTGCGCTGGGTCTCGCGCTGCTTCCGGGATTCCTCCAGCTTCTTGCGGAAGCTGTCGAGGTCCATGAACTTCATGCGCGACTCAACGGCAGCGGTGTCGATGGTCTTGAGATCCTCAACGGCCTTCTTGAGCTTTTGCTCGGCGATCTTTTTATCCTCCTCGATCTGTTTCGGATCCGCAGGGGGTGGAGGCAGCTTCTTGATGACCTCCACCATCTTCGCATGTTCTTCAGGCGTCACCGGCGGCAGGTCGGAGAGGATTTTCTTCACCGCGCTGGCGATGCTGATGCCGACCATGACGAGCACGATGATCAGGACCCCGACGACGTTGGTCATCGTGTCCATGAGGGCCACGAAAGGCAGCTCCTGCTCTTCATGGGGTTTGCGCTTCGCCATAGTTTGGGTTTGAAAGGTTTCCGGTCAGGCCTTCGGCTTGTCGGCGGGGTTGGTCTTCGGGGGCGGCGGCACCTTGCCGCGAAATTTGTCAAACAGGGCCAGGTCGAGCTGCCCCCGGCCCGGGATGGGCAGCTTGCCGACACGAATCTTGTAGTCGCCCTCGGCACGTCCGGCGCCGTTGTTGAAGGCGCCCTGACCGTCATCGCGGATGAGATAGAGGATCAGGGAGTTCTTGTCCTTCGCCACCTCCGTCAGGAAGTGGTTGTAAACCGGATCGGCCACCACCACCTCGGCGGTGGCGCTCAGCCGGTAGTCGCCGCCTTCCCAGGCGTTGAGAATCTTCAGGGCACCGGTGGCGCATTCCACGAAATACACCTTGGTGGTTTCCGGCATGCCGCTGCCGGAAGGCTGCACCACCACCGGCGGGATCTTCTTGTCCTCGGGCACCTGGCGCTTCTTGATCTCCGCCATCAGTTCCGCGATGGCCGACTTGCTTTCCTCCTGCTGCTTCTTGAGGCCGTCCAGCTCGGTGAGCAGGTCATCCAGCTCCTTCTGCAGCTTGGCGGCGATCTGCTGATTCTGCTGCTGGACCTCCTTCGAGGAGTCGAGGAGCTTGCGCAGCTTCAGGTAGCGCTGCTCCCGGTCTTCCGCCTCCGCCTGCAGCTTCTCCAGCTCGGCCAGCTTCTCCTTGAGGATGGCGTCCAGCTTCTCGCGTTTGGCCAGCTCCTCCTTCATGCGCTTGTGCTCCTGGGCCATCTGAATCTCCTCGGGCGTGCGGCCCTCGGTCTCCTGGGTCTGGGAGACGCAGAGAACGACGATGATCAGCACCAGCACGCCGATGAGCGAGCAGAGAATGTCCAGGAACGGGACGACGAGAATCTCGTCCTTGGCGCCGTGGCGTCTCTTGGCCATGAGGGATCAGTTCGGTAATTGAAGGATTCGACGCGGGGTGAGGCTCAGCCGCGGCTGAACCAGCCTTTCTTCTTCACCTGATGGATGAGGATCTGCTGGGTGCCGAGCTCCTTGAGCACGTTGTTCAGGCTCTGGATGCCGCTGGCAAGCGCGCGGTTGTATTCGGTGCTCTGCTTGACGGCGTCGGTGATGGCCGAGGTGAAATCCTCGCGCATCTTGCTGACGGCCCGTGCAAACTCCGCATCGACACGCTCCTGATGGGCGGCGGCGCGCCTGTCGAGATTCTCCGCCTGCTCCTTGATCCTGGAGGACAGCGCGTTGAGGTCGGTGAGAAACTCCTTCTGGGAGTTGGCGACCGCCTTGACCAGCACCTCCATGATGCCCTGGGTGTCGCCGCCGGCGATGCTGGCGCCGTCGTTCAGGCGCGGAAGCAGCACTTCATTGCAGAAGGCGTCGATGTCGTTCAGGCAGTCGTCCTCGGCCTTCATCATCGCGTTGAGCGGGAAGTTCAGGGCGAGGGCGAAGACGAGGCCGAGCAGGGTGGCGTCGAAGGCGGTGCCGAGACCACCGGTGACATTGCCGAGGGTGGCGGTGATCTGCTTGAGATCGTCCATGCCGGCGAAGTTCATGCCGCTGATGGCGTGGGAAAGACCGATGACGGTGCCGATGAAGCCCAGGATCGGGATGGCCCAAAGAAAGGCCTTCAGAAGGGCGAAGCTGCCACCAATCCTCATGCCATCGATGTCCGACTGGCTGGAGAGCATGTTGGTCACGTCACCGACGCTCTGCTTGACCTCGAAGAGTTCGAGCGCCTTGCGGATGCGGTTGACCATCATGCTGTCGCGCAGGCGATGAGGCAGCTTGTAGAGCCGGTCAATGAACTCACCCACGTTCTGAGAATTGATCTCGGAGCCCATCTCCCAGGGAAGGACGTCGATCATCAGGGCCTCGCGCTGATGCCGCAGCTTCTTCCACTTCAGGTAGATGATGGAAAAGGCCCAGGTGAAGAACAGCGTGTTGGTGAAGCTCACCAGCATGTGCTTGAAGAACAGCGAGGCCACCCACTGCATCAGGGTGAACTTGGACGCGGGAACATCCGCCGCCGCCTTGAACGGAAACAGGATTCCGATGATCACCAGGAAGACCAGCAGACCGATGCCAAAGCTCAGCAGAGGGTTGGGGTTTGTCGGATCTTTTTCCTCCCAGCCACCACGCACAGGCGCCGGGGAATCCTGAGGGGAGGAGGGGGCGAAGGAAGGCTGGACGGGCTCTTCCGGGGCGGAGGACTCCCCATCACGCCCCCAGGCGTCGCCTTCGGCGGCGGGCGGGGTGATGCCGCTGGGCAGCGGCAGCCCGGAAGGAGGCGGCAGGCTTCCTGCCAGGTCGGCGGGAACCGGAATCTTGGAATTGCAGCCAGGGCAGCGGACAACCTTGCCGACCATTTCAGGCTCAGCCTTGAGCTGCATGTCACAGGAGGGGCACTTGAATTTCACGTGTGGATTCCGTCGGGTTGAAGTTGGGGGAAACTGAAGAAAGCGAGTCTGGTCGGGTGTTCATTCAAACGAACGCCACCCGGCCTAACAAGCGCTTTTCTGTCCTGTGTACGGGCTTTTGGGACGTTTGTTGGGGCATGAGTCACAATTCGCACCGCTGAAATGGCACCAGGGCGCTTTTTGCCCCCTGGGCCGACGGCTCAGCCGTGATGCTTCAGACGGCTGTGATGACGGCCGTAGGCGAAGTAGATCACAATGCCGATGGCCATCCAGATGATGAGCCGCATCCAGGTGTCCGCTGGCAGCAGAAGAGTCTGCCCGATGCAGATGAGCGCCCCCATGACCGGCACAAAAGGCACCCAGGGCGTACGGTACGGGCGAACCATGTCGGGCCGGGTCCGGCGCAGCACGATGATGCCGACGCAGACAACCGTGAAGGCCAGCAGGGTGCCGATGGACACCAACTCGCCGAGCAGGTTCAAGGGCAGGAAGCCGGCGAGCAGCGAGCACACGCCGCCCGTGACCAGGGTGGTGATGTGGGGCGTGCCATACTTGGGATGCACCCGGGCGAAGGCCTGCGGCAGCAGGCCGTCACGGGCCATGCTGAAGAAGACGCGCGGCTGCCCCATCAGCATGACCAGGATCACGGAGCTCAGCCCGGCGAGCACCGCGATCTCGACCGACATGCGCAGCCATTTCAGGCTGTCGCCGGCGACCTTTTCCAGGGCGTAAACCACCGGGGCGTCCACATGCAGCTCCTTGTAGCTGACCATGCCGCAAAGCACGATGGAGACCCCGACAAAAAGCACGGCGCAAACGCCGAGCGAACCAATCATGCCCCAGAACATGTCCTTCTGCGGGTTCCGCGTCTCCTGGGCGGCGGTGGAGACGGCGTCAAAGCCGATGTAGGCGAAGAAAATCACCGCCGCGCCCTTGCCGACGCCGCTCCAGCCAAACTTGCCGATCTCACCGGTGTTTTCAGGAATGAAGGGCGTGAGGTTGTCCCAGTTGATGTAGCCCCAGCCGAGCCCGATGATGAGCAGGATGATGGTGACCTTGACGGCCACCATGACGTTGTTGAAGCGGGCGCTCTCCTTCATGCCGACAATCAGCAGGCCGCAGATCACCCAGATGAGCAGAATCGCGGGAATGTTCACAAAGTGCTCGGTCTGGACGATTTTTCCATCCACGTAATCCAGCGGGGCACGACACCACTGCTCCGGCAGGGAGACGCCGAAAAAGTCCTTCATGAAGGGACTGAAATGCTTGGACCAGCCGACGGCGACGGTGGCTGCGGCAAAGAGGTACTCCAGGATCAGGTCCCAGCCGATGATCCAGGCCATGAACTCCCCCAGCGTGGCGTAGGTGTAGGTGTAGGCGCTGCCGGCGATCGGGATCGAGGCCGCATATTCGGCATAACAAAGTCCGGCGAAAAGACAGCCCAGGCCGGAAAGCACGTAGGACAGCGCCACGGCCGGCCCCGCATAATCCGCGGCGGCATGGCCGGTGAGCACGAAGATGCCCGTGCCGATGACCGCGCCGATGCCGAGCGAGACCAGGCTCGTCCGGCTGAGCACCCGCTTCAGGCCATGGGAGTCGTCGGCGGCTTCGGCATGAAGATGTTCAACGGGCTTGGTGCGGAAAAGTCGTTTCATGAGGGCGGTAAAAGTTGCAGGCTAGTGGGAGCCTGAAGGCATGGGAAGCAGCATTTTCGCCAGGATGACGCCTCACTCCCCGGCCAGGGCGCGAACGTCCATCCTGACCAGGTCCAGCAGCTCGTCATCGCTCATTCCCGCAATCGTTTGTTCGGCTCCCGCCGCATCTCCGACCAGGTCGCGGGCCAGAGCGAGCTTGTCGTCGATGAGCGCGTCGATGCGCTGCTCAAGGGTGCCCTGGCAGATGAACTTGTGCACGATGACGTTCCGCCTCTGGCCGATGCGGAAGGCGCGGTCCGTGGCCTGGTTCTCCACCGCCGGATTCCACCAGCGGTCAAAATGGACCACCTGGCTCGCCGCCGTCAGGTTCAGCCCGGTGCCGCCGGCCTTGACACTGATGACCATGAAGGGCGGGCCGCCCGGCTTCTGGAAGGCCTCCACCAGCTGCGGCCTTTTCGCCACCGGCGTGCCGCCGTGCAGCACCAGCCCCTCGCGTCCAAACACTCCGGCCAGGAAGCGGGCCAGAGGTTCACAGACCTCCTGAAACTGGGTGAAGACCAGCACGCGCTCACGCCTTTCCACAATCTCCGCCGCGATCTCCGCCAGGCGCGCGAACTTGCCGCTGTCGGCGGCGTTCCAGGCGCCGTCACCATTCCAGTGGCTGGGATGATTGCAGACCTGCTTGAACTTCAGCAGGAAGCCGAGCACCAGGCCCTGACGCTGCGCGGGCTGCATGTGCGGATCGTGCAGCATCTTCGCCAGCTGGTCGGTGAGCTTGGCATAAATCGTCGTCTGCCGCTTCGTCAGGCCGCAGTACGCCTTCAGCTCGATCTTCTCCGGCAGGTCGCTGATGATGCGGCGGTCGGTCTTCATTCGCCGCAGGATGAAGGGCTGCACCAGGCGGCGCAGCGGCGCGTAACCTTCCTTCGATCCGGCGCAGCGCTTCACCGCCTCCGCAAAGGCCGCGCCCCCCCCCAGCAGGCCGGGATTGAGAAAATCAAAGAGGCTCCACAGGTCGCCGGGCCGGTTCTCCACCGGCGTGCCGGTGAGGGCCACGCGGACCGGGGTCTTGAGTCGCTTCACCGCCTTCGCCGCACCGCTGCCGCTGTTCTTCACCGCCTGCGCCTCATCCAGCACGACCAGGCTCCATGCGTGATCCAGCCAGGCTTCCGTGCGCTGCAGCATCTGATAGGTGGTGAGCATGACATCCTGCCCTCGCAAGGCCTCGGCGGGATGAGTGGCGGCTAGCTCCAGCACCTCGCGCGGCTGCATCGAGGCATGCGCGATGAACAGCCTCAGGTCCGGCGCAAAACGCGCGACCTCGGCGCGCCAGTTGCCGATCAGCGACGCGGGCACGACCAGCAGCGCGGGCGCCGCCGCCTCCGACCGCCGGGCGAGAAGCAGCGCGATCACCTGCAGGGTCTTGCCCAGCCCCATGTCGTCGGCCAGGCAGGCGCCAAGCCCGGCTCGGGTCATGAGGCGCAGCCAGGCGTAACCGCGGAGCTGATAGGGACGCAGCTCGGCGCGCAGACCTTCAGGCGGCGGCTCCTCCTGCGGCTCACGCAGCTTCCGCAGCACTTCAGCCAGCCTCTCGCCGGCCTTCACGCTGCTCCATTCGGCCACCAGCGCCGCCGCCTCATCCTCCACCACCGCCGCCCTGGCCGGGTCGAATCCGGCCAGCAGGCGCATGCCCTGAAGAAATCCGATCCCGCCCTCCCCGGCCGCCTCCTGCACGCGCTGCCAGTGAGCCATCACCTGCCGCAGCTTCTCCCCGTCCACCTCCACCCAGCGGCCCCGCAGCGACACCAGCCCGGTCTCGGCGCTCATCAGCCTGAGCCACTCGTCCTCCCCCAGCGGCTCGCCGTCGAGGCTGCGGCTGATGCTGAAGCCTAACAAAGAATGTGCATTGAGCGTGGTCTTCTTCGCCGGCTCCAGCGTGACCTGCACCTGCGGCCTGGCCGTGCGCCCCTGGCGCCACCAGTCGGGCAGCTTCATGATGATGCCGCACTCCTGCAGCAGCGCCGCCTCCCGCAGCACACGCCAGGCCTCCTGCGGCGTCATCGCCACGGCCTGGAACAGTCGTTTGGACTCCAGCCATTCCCGCACCAGCGATGACCTGCCCGCAGCCAGCCGCACCGGCTCCAGCAGGGCGTTCAACGCTGTCGGGTCCTTCTGCCCTGTATAAAGCTGCAGCGCCCTCGCCAGCGGCAGATGCTGCGGTCGGCCGCCATCGCCCAGCTTCTCCGTGAAGGTCGCCAGGAAGGCGAAGGGGCGCAGCGTGTCCGCCTTGTTTTCCGCCAGGTGAAACGTCACGCGCCCGACCACATGCCAGTCCGGCGCATTCACGCCCAGCCAGCCAGCGACATCCCCGGCCGCCTCCTGCCCGACATGCGCCGCCATCTCATGCCACCAGCGCTCCAGCAGTTCCGCCGACAGATGCTCCGCGCCGGGAAAAGGCGGTGCCGAGGCAAGCAGCGCGTCTTTTTCATCACCGGTCAGCGACGCCACCAGAGTTGCATCCTTGGTTTGGCAAAGCCGGGTGAGGAACAGGCGCCCGAGCTCACGCAGCCAGCGCAGCGACGAATCCACCTCGGCCGTGAGCAGTTCGCCAGCGAGCAGGATGGGCGCTGACTTCGCCTCAAGCAGCGTTCTTTCCGACACCGAGACGGCCTCGCCCTCGAAGACGGCAACGCCTTCAGGAGTGAGGGCCAGGGTAAGCATGGGGACGGAAGTTCGCGCTTCGCATCCGGATCAGAGCCAGCCGGTCTGCTGAAGCCTGCCGGTGAGCTCCATCTGGCGCTCCAGCTGCTCCGCATACAGGGCCGCGCGGCCGGCATCCGGCCTGCAGCGCGTGCCTTCATCCAGGGCCACCAGCTTCGCGCAAAGCTCGTCATAACCGACCTTTTCAACAGCGGCGCCCTCGTTGGCCTGCGCATAGGCGGCCTGGATGGCTCCGCCCAGCGCGGCGCCCTCACTGGTGCCCAGCGTCACCACCTCGGCGTTGAAGCAGTCGGCGGCGATCTGCCGCCAGACGCCGCTCTTGCTGCCGCCGCCGGTGAGGCGGATTTCGGTCGGGTTCATGCCCAGGTCGCGAAAACGCTTCAGTCCGTAGGCCAGCCCGAGAGTCGCGCCCTCGACGGCCGCACGGGCGATGTTCACCGCCGTCATGTTGGTTGGGCGCAGGCCGTGCAGCACGCCGGTGCCGTTCGGCAGGTTGGGCGTGCGCTCCCCGTTCAGGTAGGGCAGGAACATCACGCCCTCGGCACCCACCGGCGCGGAGGCCACGGCCGCCTCCAGCTGCTTCAGATCCCATCCATACATCTCACGCACCTGCTCGGTGACCACCGTGACGTTCATGGTGCAGACCAGCGGCAGCCACTGGTCCGTGCTGTCGCAGAAGGCGGCGACCTCGCCCTGCCCGTCCACCACAGGGGAGGCGGCGACCCCATAAAGCGTGCCGCTGGTGCCGAAGCTGGCGGTGACGACGCCGGGCTTGATGTTGCCGGTGCCGATGGCGCCCATCATGTTGTCCCCCCCCCCTGCAGAGATGATGACATTCTCGCCAAGGCCCCAGGCGCGGGCGAGCTCGGGGCGCAGGCGGCCGTGCACGGCGCGGCTTGAGCCCAGCTCGGGCAGCATGGAGCGCACGCGCGGGTCGATGTAGTCACACAATTCGTACGACCACTGGCGCGTCCGCACATTCAGGATGCCCATGCCCGAGGCATCGCCGTATTCCATGCGCTTCACGCCGCTCAGCCAGAAGTTCAGGTAGTCATGCGGCAGCAGAATGGAGGTGGTGCGGGCAAAGTTCGCCGGCTCGTTCTGCTTCATCCAGAGCAGCTTTGGAATGGTGTAGCCGGGCAGCATGGCATTGCCTGCCAGGGCGATCACGCCGGGCTGGCCGCCGAACTCATGGGCGATCTCCGCACACTGCGCCTGGGTGGAGGTGTCGCACCAGAGCTTGGCGGGGCGCACGGGCTGGTCGTCGGCGTCAAGCGCCACCAGGCCGTGCTGCTGGCCGCTGACGCCGATGCCCGCGATCTTCGCACGGTCGGCGCCGAGTTTTTCCAGGCACTGCCGCACGCAGGAGTCCACCGCATCGACCCAGGTCTGCGGATGCTGCTCGAGGTGCCCGGGTGGCAGGCCTTCAATCAGTTCATAGGTGCTGTGACCGGAGGCCAGGATCCTGCCTGAGTCGAGGTCGAGCACGATGGCTTTCGAACTCTGGGTGCCGCTGTCGATGCCGAGGAAATACATGGGAGAGGGGTCGGGTGGGTGAGCCCCGATGATGGCGGGCGCGATTGATTTCGGCAAATGCAATCGCACCTGCGGCAGGGCTTGCGCATCCAGGTGAGAATGGCTTTTTTGACAGGATTGACAAGAGGGTCAGGATGAACAGGTCTGAAAAATCCTGTGGATCCTGCGAATCCTGTCCCTGAGGCCATGAAAGATGAGCAGGGGCCCATTGGATGCGTCATCCCTGGGCCGCCCGGCCCTCCTTATTTCACGAACAGCCACCCCACCAGAACGAGGATGGGCAGCAGCACCGGGATGGAAAACTGCCACATGTAGCGCAGGAAGTCAGGCGTGTGAACCTTCGCCTTGTCGGCGATGGCCTTGACCATGAAGTTCGGCCCGTTGCCGATGTAGCTACCCGCTCCGAAGAACACGGCCCCGAGCGAGATGGCGACCAGATGGGAGGCATGGCTGGCGGAAAAACCGAGGACATCCGCCGAGGAATCCACCGACATCTGGGCGGCGCCCATGGCTGCGGCGAGAAAGCTCAGGTAGGTCGGCGCATTGTCGAGGAAGGCGGAGAGCGAACCCGTGGCAAAGTAATAGCCGAGCGGCGTGGTGATCTTCACGGCCTCGCCGCTTTGCAGGATCTGCAGTGCCGGGATCATCGTGAGGAAGATGCCGACGAACAGGTAGCCGACCTCCTTCACCGGACCGAAGCTGAAGTCATTGGCCTCATGCACCTCGGGTTTGGAGGTGAACCAGGAGCCCGCACCGGCGGCGATCATCACCAGCGCGGGCACGCTGAACACTCCACCCAGCACCATCTCCTGCACGCTCTTGGGCAGGAACACCGCCCCAAGCACCAGCGCCAGGAAGCCCAGGTTGGGAAGGCCGCGAAAATAGAAATGCTCCTCGGCTGTCTCCATTTCACGCACCGGCGCCGGGGCGCGGCGGAAGTTGACCGAATCCAGGATGTAAAACACCGCGAGCAGCAGCGCCACGCAGAGCAGCCAGCCCGCCCAGGCGTGCTCGACCATCCACCAGAACGGCACGCCGCGCAGGAAGCCGAGGAAGAGCGGCGGGTCGCCGATGGGCGTCAGCGCTCCACCGCAGTTGCTGACGACGAAGATGAAGAAGACCACATGCAGGCCGGTGATGCGGTACTTGTTCATCCGGATCCAGGGCCGGATCAGCAGCATCGAGGCGCCGGTGGTGCCGATGAAGTTGGACAGCACCGCGCCAACGGCGAGGAAAACGACGTTGCGCAGGGGCGTGGCCTCGCCCCTGACGCGGATGTTGATGCCGCCGGAGATGACGAAGAGTGAACCGACCAGGGCCATGAAGCTGACGTATTCATGGGCCGCATGCTGCAGCGGATGCCAGTCGTGGCGGACGAACAAATAATACGACGCCGTGATGAGCCCGAGGCCGACGGAGACCTTGGGATAATGATGCTCCCAGAAGTGCCCGGCAAACAACGGCATCAGCGCGATGCAGAGCAGCAGGGCGGCGAACGGCAGGATCATCCCGAAGGAGGGCAGCGCGGCATGGGCGTCCGAGGCGGCGAGCAGGAAGGTCATGGGTCAGAGTGGGGAAAGATTTTCCTATCCTGCGCCCGCACGACTTGTCCATGCCGGATTCAGGCTCACACGCCCGATCCGCCTCATGGGACAAGTTTCGCCCGGCGTCGGTGACCGTCAGTTCAGTCCAGCAGCTTCTCCAACGCCGCAGGCTCGGTGACCGGCGCCTGGCAGGTGTAGTTCTGGCAGACATAGGCGGCGGGCTTTCCGGACACCGGCTTCATCTCCGCCAGCGCGGCGTTGTGCCGCGCGAGGAAGGCCTGCCCCTCACCGCCGTCGGCATGCAGGATCACGGCCCTGGGCAGGAAGCGTGAATGCACGACCTTGCGCAGCGCCTGAAACTCCGGTGATGCGCTGTCTCCGGCGATCACGACCTGCTGCTTGCCATGCGCCAGGAAGTCGGCGGCGGTGACCAGCACCGGCACGGCTCCCGGGCTGTCCTGCAGGGTCTTGCCAAACAGCGTGATGATCCTGCGCGCCTGCTCGGCGTACGCTTCGCTGTCGAGGATCGCCGCCAGCCTGGCGAGGTTCAGCGCGGCCAGCGAGTTCGGCGACGGCTCGGCCCCGTCGTAGTCCTCCTTGATGCGCAGCACGGCGTGCGACATGTCGGTGTGCACGCTGTAGTAGCCGCCTTTCTCCTTGTCGAGAAACAGGCCGTCCATCTCCGCCTGAAGGGCCGCGGCCCATTGCAGCCAGCGGCTGTCAAAGCCCGCCTGATAAAGGTCGAGCAGCGCATGAATCAGGCAGGCGTAGTCGATGGCGAAGGCCTTCGGGCCGGGGCCGCCGTCGCGCCAGCTCCGGTGCAGGCCCTGCCCGGGCATTTCACAGAGCCTGTCGTGAATGAACTGCGCCGCCTGCGCACCGAGCTGGATGAACTCCGCGCTGCCAACGGCGGCTCCGGCACGCGCCAGGCCGCTGATCATGAGGCCGTTCCAGGCGGTGATGACCTTGTCGTCCAGATGCGGACGCGGCCGCTTCCGGCGCGCTTCAAAGAGGGCCTTGATGCCGCGCTCGATCACGGCCTGCACCTCCTCGGGTGTCTTCTTGAAGAACTCGGCGGTCTTCCTGGCCGAAAACGCGCGGAACAGCGTGTTCGTGCCCTTCAGCTCGCCCTGTGGGTCGCTTTCAGGACGGGCGTTGCCGTCGCGGCGCGCGCCGTAGGCATAACGAAAAATGCTTCCATCATCCCTGCCCAGCAGCGCGTCGATCTCGGCGGCGGTCCAGACATAGAATGCGCCCTCCCTCTTGTGGTCGTCGCCCTCGGCGGCGAGGCTGTCGGCGTCCTCGGCCGAGAAGAAGCCGCCGTCGGGATGGCGAAGGTCGCGCTTCACATAACCCACGATCTGGCGCGCGATCTCGGCCAGGAAGGCGGAGCCGGTGACCTGGTGGCCCTCGGCGTAGGCCCAGAGCAGCTGGCCCTGGTCGTAAAGCATCTTTTCATAATGCGGGATGTGCCAGTAACCGTCGACGCTGTAGCGGTGGAAGCCGCCGCCGACATGGTCCCAGATGCCGCCCGCCGCCATGGCGCGCAGGGTGCGCACGCTCATCTCACCCGCCCAGTCGGCCTCGCTTTTATGCTCCTCACGGCCTTTCCAGGCGTGCTGGATGCGCAGCAGCAGGTTGATCGACGAGGAACGCGGGAACTTCGGCGCGCCGCTGAAGCCGCCCTCGTGATAATCATAGCTGGACGCGAGGTCGTCATAGGCCTTGCGCACCACCGCCTCCGTCTGCACCTCGGCCCCTTCGTTTTCTCCATCCAGATGCTCCTGCAGCTTGTCGATGCTGCGGTTCGAGCTCTGCAGAACCTTCTCGCGATCCTCCTTCCAGGCCTTCACCAGCTCCAGCAGCAGGTTCTTGAAACCGATGCGTCCGCCCTTGTTTTCCGGCGGAAAATAGGTGCCGCCAAAAAAGGGCTTCAGATCCGGCGTGAGAAAGACGCTCATCGGCCAGCCGCCGCCGCCCGTCGCCGCCTGCACATAGGTCATGTAGGTCAGGTCCACGTCCGGCCGCTCCTCCCGGTCCACCTTCACCGGCACGAAGTTCTCGTTGATCACCGCGGCGATCTCCTCGTTCTCAAACGATTCGCGCTCCATCACATGACACCAGTGGCAGGTGGAATAACCGCTGGAGAGAAAGATGGGACGGCCCTCGGCCTTCGCCTTCGCAATCGCCTCGTCGCCCCAGGGCAGCCAGTTCACCGGATTGTGCGCATGCTGAAGAAGGTACGGGGACTTTTCCTTCGCAAGGGCGTTGGTGAACTTGGGCGGGGTCTTCGTGTCGCTCATGGTGGGGGTGGAAGAGAACGTGGCGGATGCGCCGGGGGTTGCAAGCCGTGTCCTTGGCTCGGCGGGTCCGCGTCAAGACCAGGGCCGGGTGAATGCATCCGGATACGGCGAGGTTTTAAACACAGGCTTCACACGATTGGCAGGAGGTATGAAAAACAACCTGCCCAGGGTCCTCCTGACATCCCTCCTTTCATGGGCGGGACACGGCCCCAAGCCGGCCGAACGCAGACGGCGCGATCTGAATTCAGGAGGTGTGGATGATGATTGTGCGGCGATTTTTCACGACCCCTGATCATCCGCAAACCCTGGAATCCAGGGGGTTTTGTAAGACTTTTGTCGCATAGTTGGTCAGGCCGTGAACCGCATTGCCATAATTTCCATAAGTCACTAGGATCGCATTGGAATCCGGTCCTTCACCATGACTCACACCTCCACATTCCGGCGCAGCGACGGCTTTTCGCTGATGGAACTCCTGCTGGTCATCGCCCTGATCGGCATCCTGTCGAACATCGCCCTGTTTGCCCTCAGCGGCACCAGCAGCAAGGTCGACGTCGTCAAGAACCGACGCAATGCCCAGACCATTGCGTCGCTGGCGGCCGCAGCCAGCGCCGCTGGGGCCTCCTTCGTGGTTGCCGGGGATGTCCGGGCCACCTTGCTCACCCTGAAGGACGGAGCCGCACCGGCATCCGGCATCTTCAAGGGCCGGGTGTTCAAGCTGCCGCCAATGAACGACGATCAAATCGACGGCGCCATCCCCTTTCTCAGGGTCACGGACACCGAGCTCGTCTACCAGCGCTGAAGACCTTCGACAGATCAGTGCGACTTCTTGTAATGCTCGGCCAGGATGTCGCGGCCGAAGTCACCCTCAAAGCTGCGGAACACGCTGTGCGGATGGTTGGCCTCGTTCTGGACGTTGTCGTACTCGATGAGGAAGGTCTTGCCCTGGACGCGATAGTAATGCGGCTCACCGCGCTCCTTGCCGCCGGCCCAGGCGAAGAAGACCGGGTTCTTTTCAATGTCGGCCCACAGCTCGGCGGCGATCTCAGGACGCACGCGGTCGGTGTACTCAGTGATGATCTCCTTGAGCTTCGCCTTCTGGGCATCGTTCAGCTCGGCGTTGGAGAGACCTTCGGGCTGCAGCGGGTTCACGCGCTTCTCGGCGGCGGTGATCATCTCCTTCGGGGCCACGGCGTCGAACAGCGCCTTCTTGAACTGCTCCTCGCTCAGGCTCTTCACCAGCTCGCGGCCGAGGTCCTCCTCCTTGCCCAGCACACGCAGGCCCATGAGGTTGCCCTGGCGGACTTCTCCGGGGTTGGTGCCGAAGAAGGTCGGCGTGGCGCGCAGCAGCTGGCCGTCCTTGATCGTGAAATTGAGGGACAGGTGATGGCCCTCGATGCGCCAGCCCCAGGAACCCTTCATCTCCGGCGTGCCGAAGATGCTGACGAAATACTGCTCGGGGTCGCGCTTGACACGCACGGCGGCCTTGGCGGTTTCATCGGCGGCCTTGGCACCCTCCATCTGCCAGAGCACCTCCTCCAGGGACATGATGGTCGCCGCCTTGGCCGCGCCGCGGAAGCCGAGGCCGGTGTTCAGCAGCGCGTGGGCCAGAAGTTCCTGCTGAGGGGTCATCTCCTTCATCGGCAGGCCCTTGCGTTCGCGCGGGATGAAATGCCAGTTGATGCGCTCCTCGTCCTCAAAGGCAAAGGTGGCCTTGGCCTTCTGCTCAGGTGTCAGGATGGAAAGGAACAGGTTCGCCACCTCGGCCATCTGCTTACCCGCCTCATGGGCGCGGAGGCTGAGGGCGGACAGGGCAAGCAGGCTGGTGCACAGCAGGGCGGAAAAGGAACGGCGGATCATGGGGGAAAGGGAACGTGGCGCGACTTGGCGGCCTTGCAGCCGTAAAATGCACCCCTGTCAGGAGAAATCCGGACCGCCCTCCGAAAATCAAGCCTCCAAGCAAGCTCCTGGAAGGCCCCCATGAAGCCCAGGCACCCTGCCTGCGCGAACCGGCTTTTCCCCTCCTGTAAATCCTGCCAATCTTGTAAATCCTGTCGAAAACCCCTTTCACACTGGGATGTGCAAGCCCTGGCCAAGCCCGGATGAATACGCCGCCCGGCTTGTCTTCGCCAGCCGCTGGGTTACAGGCTCCGCCCCCGATGCTTTCCCTCATCCTCACTCATCCCGGCGGCGCTCATAAGGACGAACTGCTCGCCTGCGCTATGCTGGCCGCCGTTCACCGTGTGCCGATCGTCCGTCGTGAACCCACGCCCGAGGACCTGGCCGACCCGGCGGTCGCTGTGGTCGATGTCGGCGGCGAGCACGCCCCGGAACGGCATAACTTTGACCATCACCAGTTCCCCGCCGACCACCCACCTGTCTGCGCGCTCAGCCTGGTTCTTCAGCATCTGGGTCTCTACGAAGACGCGCGACGTTTCTGCGACTGGCTGGAACCCGCCGAATGGTTCGACACGCGCGGTCCCAACGTCACCGCGCAATGGCTCGACCTCGACCGACCGACCCTGAACAAGCTCAGCTCACCCGTCGATGTCACGGTGCTGCGCCGCTTTGCGAAGGCCGCACGCCTGGAGCCCGGCGAGCCTCTGTGGGAATTGCTCAGCTACATCGGCCAGGACTTGATCGACTACCTGCGCGACCTGCGTTCGCGCATCGACGCCGTCGCTCAGAGCGCCGAGTTCTGGAGCTTCGAGACTCATGAGGTGCTGTTTCTGCCCCGCACCGAACCGGCCTCCGACGACCCCGGCGCGGGCATCGTCCGTTATCTGGAAAGCGTCGGCAAGGATGCCAGCGTCGCCGCCCTGATCTATCCCGACCGTCGCGGTGGCGGCTACGGCCTGTCACGTCACAACGACAACCCGCTCTACGACTTCACCCGCATCGAAAAGGAGCCCGACGTCCACTTCGCCCACGCCCGCGGCTTCGTCGCCAAAACGAGCGCCGTGGAGATCCAGCGCGTGCGTGAACTGCTGCGGCTGGCGAGGGTGTGAGGGGAGGGGTTGAGGTATGAATGCCCATCCTGACAGAACACGGGATCAACCCGTTTTCCGGTTGAGGTGAATGTGCGTTTCAAGTGCCTGATGCCTCCCTGTCGCGGCGTCATGACACTTTGCCTCGAGCCTTTTCGCCAGGCCACAAGGATGCACACCTACGGTTTCTCCGAGCCGGAGGCTCGAGAGAAATAAGCCGGTGGTGCAGGTCGCGAAGCGGCCGAAAACCACCGGAACCCAGCCACCCCCC
>CAZXPU010000059.1:0-31871 GCA_964642905.1 uncultured Prosthecobacter sp. | reverse complement strand
TTTTGCGGTGGTGGAGCTAAGGGGATTCGAAGGGTTCCGAGGATTGAGCTTTCAAGGGGATTTCAGAGGGCGTGTTTGGATACCCTCTTTTTACACTTTCAGGCGGACGGGAAATCGGTCTTCAGCCTACCGGTCAGAAACAGGTGCCGCTCAGCCTGGCGGCGGCGGACGAGACCGGGCAGGATCTTGCCGCCGCCACGGGTCCAGCGGAGAAACTGTTCGGCGGCGCCGGGGCGGTCTCCGGCGTTGAGCTTGGCCAGCAGCGTGGACTTGCCGAGGGATCCGGTGTTGAAGTGAAAGCTCACCAGGGCGTCCAGTTCATGCTGGGCCACGGGCACCTTGAGCAGCCGCTGGACATCTGGGCCGTATTTGGTCTCCAGATCAAAGGCGAGGAGCATTTCCGCCTGTTCGGCCGTGATCTTGCGGCCCTTCTTCACGGTGCCGTCATTGTGCTTCAGGCCGGTGTGACCGAAACCGATTGTCCAAATGCCGGCAGGGCATTGGTAGGCGGTCAGGTAACAGCCTTCAAAATGCTTCACGAGCTGCAGGCCCAGAGGAGAGACGATCATGCCTGCCTGGAAATGTCAAAGCCCCTAGGTTTCCCAAGGGGCTCGTGAATCTGCGGGCGCAGGGTCTGCGGCGCTTACTTTTCCTTCGGAGTGTTGGTGCCGTAGAGAAGCGCCTGCCAGATGCCGATCAGGCCGCCTCCAGCCTTGACGGCCTGGAAGGCGCGGCCCAGGACCATGATGCTCACGGTGACCAGGGCGATGGTGCCGCGATGCTGGGGAGGAACGAGGGCGGAGAGGTCGGTCAGGATTTCCATGGCAGTCGGGGCGGTGAGGGTTCGGAGATCTGCGGCCTCACTTGGCGGAGGTCATGTCCGGGGCGGCGTTGAGGGAGCGGGCGGCCTGGTAGTCGACATACCACTTGGACAGCAGGCCCAGGGTCTGAAAGGCGGTGATGCCGGTGGTGTCCTCGTATTTGGCCTGCAGCTTGCCCAGCTTGCCGGCCGTAGCGCTGCCAGGCTGGACGCAGTTGGTCAGAGAGAGGGTGATGGCAAGGGCAACAATCAGAGGGAAGATGCGGCTCATGCTGATGAGCGCATGTCAATCCTGGCTGATGCCTTCCTGTCCGGTGATTTTGGCGGCCACACGGCTGGGCACGCGGCCCACCTGGCTGGAAATCCCGTGGAGCTTGCCTTTGATCTCGGCAACGTCCTTCCCCAGGTTGTCTGTGGTGAAGGTGATCTGCCTCAGGTCGGTGTCGTGAGTGTCAAGCCGCCGCTCATGCTCCGTGATTTTGGTGGTGATCATGCCCTTGATGCTGCCGGTGGTATAGACCTGGACGGCGATGGTGCCAAGCAGTCCAAGGATACCTAGACCAAGAGTGAAACGGGCAACATGACGGTCGCTCATGCGGGATGTCGAAGAGGTTCAGTGGGCGGTTTTGATGATTTCAGCCTTGCGCTCGGCGGTGATGATGCCGAGCTCGACGAGCCGGTTGAGCCCGGACTGCACGCGGGCGTCGGATGGATGCACGGCGGAAAACCAGGTGGAAAGCTCCAATCGAAGGGCGGCAATGGTGGCGTCTCCACTGAGGGCAATCTGCGCCTTCTCAGGCATGGTGAATGCCGCCATGAAATCCTGCGCGTTGTCCCATTGCAAAGCTGACTGGCGCTCTTGCTCCCATACAGTCAATGCCTGAGCCCTCGCCGCTTCGATTTCCTCCGGCGTTGGCGCAGGCTGGCCATCGGCAAAGATAAAGGCGCCATCATCCACGACGAACTGGCGGTCACGCCAGACGAGCCTCACAATGTCAGCAGTGGAAAGTTCCATGGTGTCAGTCAACGGGTGTCACATGAAGGGCCGCGCCGGAAAGAATGGTAGTGCTCTGACCGGTTGTGCTGAGCTCTGTTTTCAAACGTGGGACAAGAGTTCCATCCGCCGAAGCGGTGAACATTCCAGAAACACGAAAAGGCACATTGGTCCTGGCCGTGGCGGCGTTGGTTTGATGCGTCGTGTCCCAGGCGGTGGCGCGGGCAAACGAGGTTGTTCCGGTGCTGGCTGTCACAATCTCGCTTTGCACCACGATACCCGTCGATGCCGGACCGAGCATGGCAAAACCAGCATCTTCGATGCTGGTTGAGGTGCTGTAAAAGCCGTGAAAATCAAAGTGATAGGTTTTCCCGTTCAGCACTGAGACAGCCAGGCCGCTAACGCTGGCAAGCGATGTGGATGTTGAGACAAAATCGTTGGCAAGTCTCTTGCACTGCGGGCGGTTCGTCAGGGCCGTGAGATAATCATGGCTGTGATTCACCGGGGCAAAACCAGCGGCGGGAGTGCCTTCGAGAAGCACAGCATTCACTGCGGTGACCTGGCTGCCTTCGATGGGGAGAAACCGCTGATAAGCATCGGTGCCCGGAGTCGTGACACTGATGGCGATGTTCAGCGTGTCCGTGGTCGACGGCGCAGACAATGCACCAGCGGGTTGGTCAACGGTGGTCGTGTTGCCAGAGATGGAGGCGCTTAGATCAAGGTCGGCAGCGAGAGCCGAAGCAAGCGCTGAAGAGAAGTCGCCCGAGTTACCAGAACTGGAAATATTGACCTCAATCAGCCGCCCAGGCGATGGAGAGGCTGGCGCAGAGCCTGAGTTGTCGACATTGAACCATGCCCGCACAATGCCACCGTCAGAAATCGGAACGTCGATGTAATCGCCATCGAGATCGTTGGCCGAGTTGGTGTTGATCGTGATCGTGCTCACCTGAGCCACCGCATCGACGGTTTCCGTAACACCCTCACCGAGCCCGTCGAGCTTGGTCTTGTCTGCCGGTGACATGAATCCCGCAACAGAGGTGCTCGCGTTCGAATGCGTGTGACCGCTGGCAGCCTTGTTGTCGAGCGCGGTCTGCAGGCTCGTGACATCAGCGATGGCATGCGCGTGGACGCTGGCAGCAGCACCGGCATTGCTGCGGGCCTGGGCTTTTTGCTCTGTGGTCAGCGTCTGAGCACTGTCAAAACGCACTGCCCGAGCAGACAGCCAGGCGTCTGTCTCTGACTCCGCAGGATCTGGCGCTGAATCCTCAGGGCGGTTGTAGGCATTGATGACGGTGCAGGGCATGTGCACGCGCTCCGTGACACTGTCCACGGTCCACTCGATCTCAAGCACCAGGGCCAGACTCGGCTCATCGCCCAGGAGGGCGCGCAGGCTTTCACCGTCGATGGATTCAAACTCAAAATCGTAGCCGTCTCCGTCGTCGTTTTCCGACGAGGTTTCCGTGCGGACCAGCGCCGTGCCGGTGGGTGTCTCCTTGATTGACAGGACAAAGGCCGGAGAACTCAGCAAGGCAGGATCTTCACCCGGGGCAAAGAAGCGGATGTGACAAAGCCACTGCGCAAGGAGGGTGAGGGTGATTTCAGGCAGCCCGGCGCCGGTGGTGCCTGCACGGGCCTCCCGAAGGGTGGTGTTGATGTAGATCGTGGACTCCACGGAGGTGGAGTGGTGTCAAACCAGGCCAGGCATCAGCCGATTTCCGTCAGCAGCGCCCAGGATCCTGACTTGTTGACCCCGCTGGCCACGGCAGTGGACTTTGCCTGAATGACGACGTTGCCGGCTGTGGAGGAGGTCAGGATGATAAAGCTCTGCAGGTGCGGGAAGTAATCAGCCGCCGAAGCTGCAGTCAGCGCATCCACGAGGTAACCTACATCCCCGAAGACGTAATCCACCGGGGTGAGCAAGTAGGCGCCATCTGTGGAGATCGGCCGCCAAACACCATTGACCGTGGCGCCTGCCGGCACAGTGCCGCGCACCTGCATCTTGGTGGCAGCCGCGAGATTGAAGCCAAGGCTGAGGTCCAGGCGATAGACCTTGTTCGCCTCGACAGCCAACGTAAAAAGGTCCGTGTAGGCCGCCGAGAAGCAGTTGGTGTCCGTGGTTTTACGGCTCAGCGTCGGGGCCTTGCCGGAGTAGGTGATGGTCTGCGAACCTTCATTGACGGTGCGGGTGATGCGCACCCCTTCCGGCAGGCGGGCCTTCAGCCAGCTCCACGAAGCCGAGTCCGCAGGATCCGGCGCGGCATCACCGCTGTCCGTGATGCTGTTGATGGCGGTGATCTCCAGGGGATGACTGCGGCGCTCAGCATCCTCACCGGTGACGGTCCAGGCGATTTGTGCGTAGAGGCGGCGGCTCAATTTTCCACCGAGAGCCGTTCGCAGTGCTTCTGAATCAAACGTGGTCTCGAAAACATAGCGGGTGGCGGCACCGCTGCCCTCCGTGGTCCAGGTGCCCAGGCCGACCAGGGAGCTTTCCTCATCGAGCGCATCCTCAGCCTTGATGGACATTCGCAGGCTGTCAGCGCTCAAACTGCCGATGGCGCCGGTCCGGCCGTTAGTGAGGAAGGTGCAGCGCAGCACAAATCCCGTGCCGGTGAGCGCCAAAAGCGGCTGCTTGGCATCGATCAGCCCGGTTTCGGTGTGGATGCTGATGGTCTGGGCTTGCATGATGGAGTGGTGGATGAGGGTTGAAGATCAATCGAGGCGGGTGAACTGGACGCTGGCTCCTGCGAGAGCAGTGACGGCGGATGCGGACACTTGCGACGCAAAGCGAGCCTGCACATAACCGTCCGCGCTGGGCTTGATGAATCCTTCAACGATGGCCACACCGCCGCCGCTTGGAGTGCTATCGTTAGCGGCCGCTGGCTGGTCATAGCTGGTCATGCCATGGTTCACCGTTTCAGATCCGACAGTGAGCGCGTAGGAGCTGCGATAGCGCAGCTCCGTGGGCGACGCCGGGCCGGTGATGGAAAAACGGCTGCCGGTGGTGGTGATTGCCGAGGTGTAGGGGATGGCAAATCGGAAATGGTAACGGTGCCCGGACTCCACCGGAAACTTCAGGTCCGTGATGTCCGCGATGGTGTTGGCGGTGGCATTGTCGTTGACGACATCGGCGGTGATGGTCACGAAACGCGGGGAGGCCCAGGGACCGCCAGCCTCGATCGCCGTGCCGGAGGCGGGGAAAGTTTCGTCACCTTTGAACAGGACGTTTTCCAGATGGAAGTCGAGGATCTGGGTGCGCTGCCAGCCTGCGGAGGAAGATGGCCGCCAGGAGAGTTCCGCCCACAGCAGCACGGTCTCAGGTTCTTCCCGGTCTTCGTCCCAGGAGAGCAGCTCCTTCAGCTCATCGACGTTATAATCGACGAGCCCGACAAACCGGCCCAGATCCTCGTCCCAGGTGAAGGATTCACAGCCGCCAAGGATGCGTTCTGAGCCAAAGAGGCCCTCAGGCTTGATGCACCAGACAAACTCTTCGAGCTCGGTGGGAGTGATGAGAAGGCCCTCGCGCAGGACCTCAATCTCCAGCCGTGATCCCTCGCCGTATTTGTGCCGGAACTCTGTCAGCTCTTGCTGGTAGCCGGCAGAAACGATGAGCTTGGAGGTGGAGAGTTCGAGCGTGAGCTTGGCCATGGTCAGGTTTGGGATGCGGCTTGGCGTTTCTTATCCAGGAGTGTCATTAAATGCCGGTGCAGGTGCATGAGGTCCGGAACAAACACGAGCGCGCTACCGCGAGGGGGAAGGTAGGGCGTGCGCTCACTGTGAGGCCGCAGCGCCTCCAGGCAGTAATCAGTGAAGTCCTGCAGGTCGCGACGAAGCACGGGCCCGATGGAGGCACGCGGGCGAAATGGCTGAGGCTGCTTGCCGGCAAGGCGTGAGGTGGCGGCGGCGGTGAAATCACGCACACCCAGCGGCGGCTCATAGGTCCTGCCGAGCTGTGGAAACAGCCAGCGGATGTATTCCCGCAGCATCCACTGATGCAGGACACCGGCAGACCGGCGCCAGGCAAAGGGCTCTGTTTTCCGGCGGGCCATGGCGGCGTTTACAGGATCGGCACGGCGATGGGGTTGTATTCGAACGTCAAGGTGTAAAGCCAGACATTCTTGTCCAAAATCTGATCCGCCTGCACTGAGGCAAGCTTCCAGCCTGCCGGGTAATTGTAGGTGAAGCCGCTGGAGCTATACCAGGCCTCATCAAAAATGGAATACGCGGTGATCGGCACCCTCGGCGGAGTTTTCTGCATGCCCACGCGTTCGGTGGGTGGCGGTGTCAGGCTGAGAGCGGTCCAGACAATGTTGACTTTGCTGGTGTCGAAAGACGCTTTGAGGTCTGATGTCCAGCCATTGTAAATGCCATTTTCATCCGTGAAAACTTCAGGGGTGAGGTGGTCAAGCTTAACAGTTCCGGTGGTGTTGACCGATTGGCCGTTAACGGTCACCTTCAGCTTGCCGGGCTTGGGGTTGCTGTCGTCATCCAAAATGATGCCCTTGTAGTCGCAGGACACCCGCCAGACATGGCCGTTGAGGTCCTCCTTGGTCGGGATGCCGACGCACCAGATGTTTGGGTGATCCGGGTGGACGGTGCCGATGCTGAAATCATCCGGCCGCGTGGTCAGCCAGGTCTGCGGGCCTTCATCCCATCCTTCCTCCGGCTGGGCCAGGGAGGAGCTTTCCAGCTTGTGAGGGCCGCGCCTGAGGCCCTCCGCGTTCATTTCGTGAATCCAGCCGGGGCCGTCCTGGCGTGAAACCACCTCCTTCAGGCGCATGTGGGGGAAGCCAGGCACGATGCCGCCCTCACTGAAGCTGTCCTCACGATCCGTGCGGATGCTCTGGCGCAGGGTGTCCAGGCCGCGATGACGTTTGGCGATCTCCCGGCCGGCCAGGAGAAGGTAGCTGCGGTTGCCGTGCTCGATGTAAAACGGAAGGGCCATGCGTGGATGAGGTCTCTCAATCGGCGGGTGTCATGCTCAGGCCCCGCCCCGGAGGGTGGTCAGGATCTGCTGAATGGTCTGAAGAGCGGTCTGGACGGTGCTGGTGTCCTGCCCTGGCGTGGAGCGCTCCTGGCCGTTCCGGGCGGCCTGGTCCTTCAGCAGATTGGCCTGGTTGTCCCGGAAACGGGATCCGGCCCCATAGAGGTGATCCTGGCGCTCATAGGCCCCGCCCTGGGTCTTGAAGGAGTAACCCTTGATGCGGCCCTCACGGTCTGCCTCAGGCGTGGCATTGGCGGCGGAGGCGGCAGCGTTCTGGCGCTGGTCGATGCGGGCCTGGGCGTCCACCATGCTCGTGGCCACGCGCTTGGCCTCATCCTCGCCCATGCCGGTCTGGGACATGATCTCAGCGGTGCGGCGGCGGATTTCCTGCTCACGCTCGAGCGCGGCCACCAGGGAGGTCTGGCCCTGGGCCTTAGCCTGCAGCAGAGCCACCTGCATGGTCAGATCTTTGGTGGCATCAAACTGGGCCTGGCGCTCCATCTCCTCGGTGATGACCTGATTCCACCATGCCTCATTCTCAGCGGCGCGGGCCTTGGCTTCAGCGGCGGAGATTTCAGCGGCGTGATCGGCCCCCTGCCCTCGAAGCTGGGCCTGCAGCTCAATCATTTGCTCCTGCATGCGCAAAATGTCTCGATAAGCTTCAACTGTTTTTTCAGCGTTTGAGCTTCCCCTTGCAACCTGGGCCTCCGCAAATTTTTTCATGCCTTCCACCGTTGCTTCATAAAACAGACCTCCCGAGTTTCGCAGTTCGTCAATTCGCTGCTTTTGCAGATCCATCAGAGCTACAAGCCGAGCAGCAGGCTCCATGCGCTTGATCTCAAATTCCAGGAGAGTGGACTGCAAAGCACGCATTTTTTGAGAGGATTCCTCCTCCTTCTTGGCTTGCTCTTCTTTGGCCGCAGCGCGTTGCGCATCTTCTTGAGCTGAAGCCTTTTTTTCACGCTCCGTCTGAGCAACCAAACTTTTCAGGTATGAACTAAGCTCAACCCCCTTATTCATCGCTGCCATCTGTTCAGAATCCCAACCCGCAGCAGAACCAACCATGAACTGCCCAAAAACCTGTCCAGCAAACGGCTTCAGCTTCATCATGAACTGATCAACCGCATCATTCAGCACCGCCATTTGCTGCACCGTTTCATCCAATACCACCGGGGCCTGGCCGAAAGCTTCGCGAAGCGCTTCACCTCCCTGCGAGAAGAGCGGAATCAACTCACCCGCAGATTTACCCATCAGCTCCAGAATGTCGTTGTAACCGGTGCCGGAGGCGCGAGCCTGCTGGAAGGCATCCGAAAACGCTGCCAGCTTTTCATCAAGCGACATGGCAATCAGCTTCTCGCTGGTAAGACCCAGGTTTTCGAGAGCCTTTGCGGCAGCCAGGTTTTCACCATCACCGAGGGATTTTTCCAGGCGGAGCATGGAGGCGGCCACGCCGTCAATGCTGGTGCCGCTAAGCTCTGCCACCTGCTGCACACGCTGCAAGGTTTCCGTGGACTCGCCCAGCTTCAGGGCTGTGTCCGCAAGATCATCGTAGGATGACATCAGGCTTTTCACCGCCACTGCCGCCCCCGTGACGCCTGCCACGGCGCCACCGATGCCGCCCCCAAAGCCGAGCATCCCCACGAGGTTGGGAAGGCTGCTTTGAGCCGTGAATGCAAACCCTTTGAGGCGGGTGGAAAGGGCGTTCAGACCTGCTTCAACCTTCTTGGCATCGAAGCCGAATTCAATGATGGCGGACATGCTTTTACCTGGGTGTCAATGGTTGCGGCCAAAGCCGAATTTGGCGCGGACGCGCTCCCACCAGCGACCCGCGACGGAAAGCCGTGAATCCGGCCAGATCATATGCTCTCCCTCACGAATGCGGGCGGCGTGGATCAGCTCATGCCCCACCGCGAGAGGGATGTGATGGAGAATGTCATCGTAGCTGAAGGATGGACATGCCCTCGACAGCAGGACCACATAAGTGGCCTCACTGGAGGGCAAGGCTAGTTTCCCAGGCGCTCCTCAGTCTCCTGCCGGTCAGACGGCTGCGGCAAAGCGCGGGTGGAATCGCCCTCACGGAAGATCTGAGTGGCGAGAGCAATGGCATCGGTCTGCAGAGCCCGTGGGATGTTTTTCTCAGCCCAGGTTTCCACGGCTTCCAGGAGCTGCTCAGCACTGCCCCGCATGGGGTTCCAGTCGGCGGGCTCGTGAGCACAAAGCCACAAGATGATCATGGCATCCTGAAGAAACGTCTCCGGGTTGGCGATTACCACCTTCAGCGGCAGCGGCGCGGCGATGGCGCGGATGCGGAAATACAGCGATTCCCGGCGGATGCTGAAGGGGTGCAGCTTCTGGCCCGCCCAGGTGTGGCCGGTGGAGCCCAGGACGGCGGCCTGCCGCTCACTGGCGGCCTGCTGGTCAATGGGATTGTCGAGGATGTCGTCTGCCGGATCCGGCAGCGCGGGCGCGGGGGTTTTGGGGCGTTTCATGGGTGAGGATGAGGGATGGGGGATCAGGGATGAAAGGAAAGGGTTCAGATGATCCAGTCATCGACGCGGTCCATGGGCCATGGGAGAAGGTTGCCGCGATTCGCGTAGTCGTTGAGATAGGGCAGCATCACGCGCACCATCTCCTGGGTCAGCACCATGGGGCGGCCCTCGCGGCCCAGGATGAGGCGCGGGTGCTTATCGCAACCATAGACCTGGGTGCAGATGCAGTCCCCGCCTTCGGCATCAGGCCAGAGGGCCCGTGGCTCGAAGAACATGCGGCTGCGGCGCGGGCGTGGTGTCATAATGTCGGCATCTTGATGCTTTATTCGCGAGCGAGCATCCTGCGATGTAGTTCGCAGATGAAGATGGTTCTTTCTGCACCAGCGTTTGGTTCAGACAAAGCTTTTAAGGCCGCCATGAGCATATCGGAATGCGGTATGGCTGCTTCAGCTGTCAGCATTCTAACTTTTTCAGGTTTGTCGGTCATGATCGGAATGACGCCTGCAGCGCGTAATTCAGCTATGGTTTCCGGCAAAGTGTCGAGTGGGACCGTTACAAGCATAATATGTGCGGGTTTTTCTTCAGGTGATTTTATGGTTACAGTCCTCACCTGGGGATGCGGAAATGACGGCGGACATCCTCCAGCACGGTTTCCGTGGGTGTGTCGCTGATGTAAGCGCGGCGCTTGCTGCCCGGGGCCTTCAAGAGGACCATGCGCTTCAGCTTCTGCTGGATGTGTGCATTCAGCCGGGCGGTGGTGTAGGCACCCTGGTAGGCGTGCACGAGCGGATGATTCGGGTGGCTCTGCTCCAGGCGAAGGGCTGGCTGGCCGGGCTGCTGGCGGGCCATGAGGCGGGCGGTCTCCCAATCAGCCACGGCATCGCCCGCGGTGAGAGCGCGCAGGCCGCGTGCCGGCAGCTTGTAGGCATGGTTGCCCGGGGTGCCGATGATGTCGATGATGGGCACGCCTGCGGCCACGGCCAGGGCGGCGCAGAGGGGCAGGTCATTGGTCCGGCAGGCCTGCTCTGCAAGCGTGAGGCGTGGATCCCCCTGCCCTGCCTCCAGGGACCAGGCCAGCGGCGCGCCAGGCACCGGCACGAGACGCAGGCCGGTCTGCGGGCGGCGGACATGCTGCAGCAGCGTCATGTAAGCGGCGGCAGCGCGCTGGGCCTGCAAGAAGGGGTGATACGGGTCCTCGCGGAGCAAGGTGCCGTCCAGGTCATTGCGCCGGAGGGCATCACGCTCAAGCTGGCACCATTCCGACCTGGGGCCGATGTAGTAGCGCAGTTTGATGGACTGGTTTTTCAGCTCCTCAAACTCCGTCTCGTTCGTGCGGACGGGAAAGCCGAGGGATGCAAAGGCGGCGGCAAGCTGCAGGCTGGCAGTGGACCAGTTGAAGGCGTGATCTGAGATCATGCAGGGGATGAGGGCAGAGGGTGAAGAAAAGGCCGCCGCTGAGCGGTGAAGCTGACAGCGGCGGCCGGATGGTTGCTATGGCGCGGAAACCCGCGCCGGATCATCAGGCGGCCACCTTGGCGATGAAAGGCCGATACACGAAGGGAATGGTCAGGGTGACGCCATCGCCGTCCGTGCTGTCACGCGACGGATTGCCGATGATGGTCACATTGTCGTCGTCGATGACGAAGCCGTGAATGTCACGGCCATCGGCGACGTTGGCGAGATCAACCGCCGTGCCAGGATGGACATTGGCCAGGCCGTGAGCTTCCCCGGCAGGGTTGCGGATGGGGCGGCCTTTGATTTCGCCCTCGAGCCGAGGGTCTTCATAGCGGAGATACTCGACGGCGCGGTTGCTGCCCTTGTGGGCGACCTCGTCGCGCATGGGCTTCCAGGAGCAATCGGTGACGAGCATGCCCGTTTCGTCGATGTGACGATAGCTTGGGGTGATGCCGTGCTCAATGATGGGTTCGACGGGCATGGTGGTGAAAGAGGTGGAGCGGTGAACGGACGAGCGAAGGGAAGCGGAGATGGTGACCGATCACGAGCCGGTGGCGGCGGCGGTGCCCTGGATCGCTCGTGGCTTCAGGATGCACTTGGTGGTGCTCTTCGCGATCAGCAGCACGACGGGATATTCCCCGACTGAAATGTCCGCCGTGGGGGCGATGCCGCCTGCCGTGGAACTGAGGACATAGACCGGGGCGACCATGGATAGGGTTGCACCCAACGTGAGGTCATCATCCTCGACGACGATGGCGAGCGGCTGGCCGGAGGAGGCTCCGTGGGCGGCAATGCCCTCGACTTCGTAAAGGGCGGCGTCGTCGGCATCGGCCAGGACATACTTGCCGGCAGCGTTCAGCGTGACAGCCTGACCGGCGGTAATGGTGGCGCCTGCGGTGCCGTGCACATACTTGGCACGGGCCCCAGGCACGAAGCTGGCCGGGGTGATGCTGAGGTCAGTGGCGACGAGGGGCAGCGCGGCAAACGCGGCGGCAAGGAGGAGGGAGCGAAGGAGGTGTTTCATGGGTGTGTGAGGGCGCTTAGGCTTCCCGGGTGTCGGCATGTCAAATCAGGCCACCTGAATGAGCAGCTCGATGGCGGCGCGGTGCATGGTGACCAACTCAGGCTCACGCGTCACATCCGCCGGGCTGACCTGGCTGATATGGTGAATGGACCATCCAGAGCGCAGGGAAATGTCTTGCGCGGCGATGTAGGCATAAAGCGAGGATTCATCCCTCAGCAGGGCCTGGATGGCTGCCAGGGCGCCCGTGGCCTCCGTGGCGGCCTCAGCGACCTCTTGAGTGGTGACGACATCGACGGTGACGACGATCGAGCGCAGACGGGCGCCAGTGCGCTCATCGGCCCGGACACAGATGGAAGGATGCTCGATCTCCTGGCCATCGTCCTGGCGGCGGATGGTCCACTCCGGCACGCCTGCGGCATGGGCGGCGGCGGTGTCGAGATAACCCTGCACAAGGGTGCTGATGGCGGTGAGGTAAGGGATGGATGGCATGGGGATGGATCAGGCTGCGACAAGGGCCTCGCGCTGAGCGCGCCGGATGGCGCCGCGAATGACGTGGGGCATGCGGGCCGCCAGCTTTCGCTCACGGATCTTGGCGGCCCGGTCGGCAATGCCCTGCAGTTGGAGGGCATCGCCATACGCGACGTTGTTTTCGATGCGCACGCTATAGCTGTAGCCGGTCATGCGCACCTGGACCTGGCCGCGACCGCTGCCGTGCCGGGTGATCCAGGACGGCAGCTTGACGTTGAGCTTGGCGGCGGCGGCAGACCATCCGGAAGCGAGCTTGCCGACCGCCTTCTTACGCTCTGCGATGGCCCGCAGCAGCTTCGGCCTGGCGACGTAGAAGGGGGCCTTCTGGCCGCGTGAGATTTTTTTCCGTTTGGTGGCAAAGCGGCGGCGGGTGCGCTCATCCCAGATGGCGGTGACATCTGGGTGCAGTTCCCGGGTCGGCACGGTCATTGGACGCTTCAGCGGCTTGCCAAAGACATGAGTGATGCGGCGCTTCCCCTTCAGCGTCACGGGTGAGAAGAGGGCGGCGGCTTCTCGGTCGATCTTGGCCTCTGCGGCTTTCTTTGCCTCACCACCCTTGACGGTGGCAAACTTGCCCGGGTCATCCGCCACGGGGCGGGCGTGAAACGGCGGGGTGGACTGCACGGCATCGCGCACAAAGCCGCGGGCCTCGGTCTCGACCAGCTCACGGGCGACGCGCTGAAGCTGCCCTGGGTAGCGGCGCAGATCCCGCAGCAGGGGCGCGAGCTTGGCGGTGACGACGATCATGGCTCAGGCGGTGAGGAGACGGCGGGCGCTGATCTGCCAGACCACTTCACAGGGGTCATGACCGGCAACGTCACCGATGCGCCAGGTGATGCCGTCGAAGGTGAGTGTGTCACCGATGGCCGGGGCGGTGCTGAGACGGGTCTTGCGCACCGATGCACTGAGGCTCTGCAAGCGCTGCAGGCCTGTGCCATCGGCGTTTTGCCGCACCTGCACGGCATCGACCTGGACAGCGGCGGTGTAGTTGCGCCCCGCCAGGGTGATGACGCCCGGGTGCATGGCTTCCAGCGTTTGCTGGTGTGCCGCCTTGGCGGCGCGGAGGGCGGTGAGGCTCATGAACGCTGAGGGGTGGTCAGATCGACGGCATAGGGCTGCTGACGCATGGCAAAAAGGAGATCGAGCAGCGGATCAGCCAGGCCCTGGTTGGCATGGGGATGGTGGCAGGGCTCAAAGCGGGTGGCCTCATCAGGCATGGCCACATTGGAGTGGCAGGCAATGTCGATCTCGATCAGCTCTTCACCATCGGCCCGGCGAAGCTGGAAGCGGCGGCGGCCCGCGAGGCGGTCGGCATCGAGCGTGATTTCTGAGACGGCAAAACCCATGCCTGCGGCAGGGTGTCAAAAAAGAGAGAGGGCCGCTCCCCCAACCAAAAGGAGCGACCCTCATGCGGCGTTGCCGCAGTTTCAGCCGACGAGAGGCGGCGGCGAATTTTTCAGGAGCGGCGGCGACGGGCGCCCGCGGACTCGGAAGCGGACTCGATGCCAGCAGCGACAAAGCGCGGGTTGGCCTTCCGGCGACCCATGCCCTCAAAGATTTCAAAACGCTCAGCGCTGGTGCACTGCTTCATGGCCTCCTCAGCTTCCGACCCGGATTCGCCGAGATAGACAAGCGAACGTTGAGGGCTGGCTTTGGATCCAGAGAAACCGATGATGATGCGTGTGCGGGCCATGGTGTGAGGTGTTCCAAGGAGATCGGATGTCAAAAAGGCAGCCCGCCTTTTCGGGGCGGGCTGCTCAACAACATCCATCAACCAACAGACAGATCAGGCGCTCACCAAGCGGTGACCGGCATAATCCAGGGTGGATCCCGGCGCATTGGTGGCACCGTTGCGGCCCAGGCGAGTGCCGAACACCAGCGTGGGAATCCAATTGATGTCACCGGTGCCTGCATCCTGCCAGGTGATGGCAGCCATGGAGATGCCAAGCTCAGGATGAGTGACCACCTCGACAGTCTGCACACGATTGACGTTGATGCCGGCAGGAATGACGGTGTCGATGCCATCCGGAACACCGCCCAGCAGGGTGATGGCACGCATGTCGCCGAAGAAGCCGGTCAGGGTCTGAGTCGGGGTGATGACACCGCCGGTGCCGTCCGCACTGACCGCAGCGGCCGTGCCAGCGATCGCGTTGGCATAGCTGGTGGCAAGCTGGAAGGTGTTGGCACTGACACGGATGACATAATAGGTGCCATCCGAGAAACCAGCGGAGAAGCTGGCTGCCGTGACCGTTTGACCCGTCGAAAGGCCATGAGAGGCTTTGGTGAAGAGGTCGCCCGAGTTGGCGGCGGTGACGCTGGTCAGGGCCGTGCCGGAGGTGGTGTTGGCAAGGTCCGGATACTCCATGATTTCCGCGAATCCATTCACGTCCGTCCAGCGGCGATAACCTTCACCACGGACACGCTGGCCCGCATAGTCAGCCGACGTCAGGCGCGAGTCGCCAGCCAGGACATTTGCCACGGCGGTATTGACGACACCAAACCGGCCGGAAGGGAAGGCACCGGCAGTGTTGAGATCACCGCAGATATTGTCCAGCATGTCGCAGTCAGAATCCGCCACGGCGAAAAGGCTGTGCTGGCTGAAGTTTTCGGTGGTCATCTTGCCGATGATGGAATCAATCACGCTCTTGGCGAGGGCGTAACCCGAAAGGCCGATGATCTTGTCATATTCCTGCTTCTTGTCCTGGATGGAATACAGGTGCTGCCACTTGATGCGGGCGCCTTTATGGGCATCCACCAGCACGTCAACGTCCGTCATCAGGCTGCGGGCCGTCTGCCCGGTCATGTTGCCGTAGTTGGCATTGGTGATGTCCTCAACGGCCGGGATCGAAGGAACATGCGCCTTGTAGGTCTGATTGAGCTTCAGCGGAGTTGCACGCCAGTCCGCGCCGATGTAAGGCAGGATGGGCAGCCGCTTTGCAAACGCCTCGATGACGTCCATGAGGATTTCAGTGGACGTGAGCGTCACATACAGCCTGCCGGCCTGCGGGTGCAGAACGATCATGGGGCTGGCGAGCGCGAAGGTGGCAGCGGCGGCGAGGATGCCGGCAAGCGGGCTGGCGGCGACCGCAAACTGCAGGCCGACACAGAACGAGACCAGCAGCAGGGCTGCCATGAGGATCTTGGAGGTATGTTTCATTTTTTTGAAGGTGAGGTGAAGATGCTGTGATGGATGAGGGATGATGCTTTAGGCGGCGGCGCGGGCCTTGCGGAGATCCATGACAAGCTTGCCGCGCTGGATCGGATCGGTGCAGTTGCTGATCTGTGTCTCCAGGTCCTTGATCTGCTGCTCCTTGGTGGCACCGCCGTCACCGTTTCCGGAGCCAGGGACAGGCTTGCCAGCACCAGCGGCACCGGCGGCGCCGTTGCGGATCAGACCTTCCAGGTTGGTGACCTTTTCGGACAGGTCCTTGGTGGCATTCGCCACATGGGTGTTGAGCTGGGCGGTGACGGCATCAGTCACGGCCTTTTCGAAGGTTTTCTTGGTCTCTTCATCGCTCAGATTCAGCACGGCGTTCGGAGCGTCCGGCTTGTGATTCGAGATGGCGGCGGCAATCTGCTCTTCGGACATCTCCGGGGTGACGGTGATGCCGTGCAGCTTGCAGAGGGCGAGGATCAGAGGTTTCATGGTGTCGTCGTCGGTTTTGTTGTGGGGCGGGGTCTGGGATTGAGCGCTGGGCTTCGAAGCGGCGGGCATGTCAAACATGCGGGCGAAAGTGCCAGGCAGTTTGGCGAACTCGGCGGAGTTGCGAATGCGGGGATGAATGGCCAGGTTTGAGAGCGCGATTTCATCCGTGACCACATCGACCAGGCCCAGGCGCTTGGCGTCGTTGCCGTCCAGGTAGGTGGTCGCGTCCATGAGGGCGATGAACTCTTTTTCATCGCGGCCGCTGTGCTCGGCATAGGCGTTGCGGATGGCGCGGTTGTGCACCTCCAAGGCATCCGCCATGCGCTGCATGTCGCGGTAGTCGCCATCCGTCCACCCGCTGGCATTGTGAATCATTATGAGGGCATTGGCCGGCATGTGGATTTCTTTTGCCGCCATGGCGATGACGGTCGCGATCGAGAACGCGTAACCGTCGATGTAGCAGATCACATCGGCAGGGTGACGTTTCAGGATGTTGTGAATGGCCAGGCCATCCGCGACCAGACCTCCTTCAGAACTGATGTAGAGGTTGATCCGGTTCACCGGACCAAGTGACGAAAGCTCAGATTCGAACTCTTTGACGGTGCCGGCCTGGCCTTCAATCGTGCCCCACCAACCCTCCTCATCCTGCTTGCTGTAACCGATGATGCCGCGCAGGCGAATTTCGCCCACGGTGGGGCCCAGGTTTTTGATTTGATACCAGCGTTTCATGGACACCCGCCCGGGGATGTCAATTCCCGGACGAGGCGCTCAGCTTTTCGAGATCGGCCGCCAGGCTCTCCGGTGTGAGCTGCTGCACGATGCCGGAGGCGGCCTGCAGCTTGCGGCTCGGGAGGGCTACCAGGGCCGCCAGCGCAGCAGGCACCCCCTTTTCCTTGCCGCGCTGAATGGCATACTGAATGTCATCGAGCTTTTCGTCGATCGAGGCGCGGCGGATGTCCTCACCGCTGCCACCGGTGCGGCTTTCGACGTAGTCCTCGACGGTCATCAGGTTATTGTCGATGCGCTCCATGTCGGCCTTATGGTCGCGGCCCAGGTCAACGCTGGGGTCTGGGTCAGCAACAAAGTCGATGTCGTTCCAGTCCTCGACCGCGGCAAACTTTGCCAGAGCCCCACCTGGCAACATAGCATCGGCGATCACCCATTCCCAGGACCACTGCAGGAACGGATAAAGGATCTGCCGGAGGTTGGCGTGAGCGCGTTTGACCTTCTCGATCAGGCCCCGGAAAGCCGTGCCGCCCAGGCTGCCCATGCCGAAAATCCATTCCACGGGATAACCGAGACCATATACGAACGGGTTGAGAATCTGCTCCAGGATAGTGCTGAATGGAATCGCCTCGCCGCCCTGGAAGAAGTTCATGGTCTCGCCATCGGCCAGGGGGATCATCACCGCGCCATCGGCCAGCTCGACAAACCGCCGCCCGGTGTCGGTGGCAGGCGTGCCGGTCGTCGTGCCGGCCAGCACCTGCTGCATGGAATTCGGCATGGCGCCGTCGCGGGTGGTGGTGGCGCCGAGAAGCGCAGCCCTGACTTTCGCGCTGTGTTTGCGGATGGCCTTCAGGTCCAGGATGTCCAGCAAATCGACATTGCTGCGAAAAATCCATGGCAGGCCGTGGTATTGGTTGAACCGGATTTTCTGGACAATGTGAAACACGACCTGAGGCGACAGGTCGGTGAAGTTTTTCGGGTTGTAGGCGTCTGGGTCCTGATTTACCCGCACCAGCTCGAGCTGGTCGAAATTGTTGAACTTGAGACCATCCATCCATCGCGATGTCTTGGCTTCCGTTGGTGTCACCGTGCCGTTGGTGAGCTGGTCGCGCAGAAAGGTCTGCAACTGCAGGCGGCGGCGGGATTTGTCCTGCAACCGCCACTTCATGGCCTCGGGCAAATCGGCGGAGACCTTTTGCACGAAGGCTTCGCCGTCCCCAAGCACCGCGCTGATCCAGAGAGGCTGAAGATCGTAAAAGCTGCCACCCTTGCGAATGTCAACGGCCTGCGAATCAGCCCAGCTGCGGAAGTAGGCGGTGGCGGCTTTGCGAAACTCCGGATCTTTCGAGATGCTTTTGCTGCCGATGCCGCGGCCAATCGCTTCACGGGGCAAAGACTGGATGCAGTAAGCAAGCTGCGGGATGGCGTCTTGAAGAAAGCGGCTGATCTGCACTCGGTCCCGCGTCTTCATGATCAGCTCCATCGAGCGCGAACTCCAGGGCTGCTGAGTCGGCATGACGCGATACACGCTGTTGGCGGTCGGCAGGGTGCCCACGTTGGAGATGGCAGGTGTGGCGATGGCGGCGGCCTTGGATGGCGCGGCGGACTGGCGGCGTGGTTTGGCCATGGTGGAAATCAGCAGTTGAGGCCGTCAAGAGCGTCGGCTGGCGCTGGGGTGAATCGAAACGCGAAAGGCTTTTTGAAGTTGGTCGATGCCTGACCGGCCAGAGTTTCCTCAAGGTCCTCGATCGCATTCTGGATGGCATCCATGTTTTCCTGGGGGCTGGGGCCTCGGTGCTGCATGGAAGCGGATTGCCCGGAAAAGGCGGTCGCCGTCACTTCAGCCGGACCTGCGCTTTCAAACTCCTTGAAGCGTTCATACAGCCAGTCGATTTGCTCCTGTGTGTTGGCGGCGCCCTTTTCCATGCGGGCGCGGAAAAGCCAGGATTTTTTGAGCAAGAGGAGATCGGCGGCCATCGTTTCGGGCGGGTGTCAAAGAATGCCGGCTGAACGCGCCAGCCACAGGCCGATCATGCTGAGCTTGGTGCAGTCGCCGAAATGGTCATCCGGCACGCGGGCCCAGACGCCGGTAGCATCGCGCTTCTGGTTCGCGTGACCAAGCTTCAGCGCGGCGTCGGCATCGGCTGGGAAATGAATGCCGCCGTTGCGTGCCTTGGCCAACCTAGCGTCGTAGAGCTCATCCTTTGCCTGTTTGTCCGGATAGGTGATGAGCTTCAGGTTTGGCCGGCTGGCGGCCCTGGTCTCGCTGACACCGCCGTGCTTGGCGTCGGATCCTCGCGTCGGCCACAGGAAGCCGTTGCTGGCCTGGCAGACATCAAACTGTGTCTCCGTCAACCAGCCGGAATCCACAAAGCCGCGCAGGGGATAGGCCCTTTCGGTGGTGCCTGCGATAGGGTAAATGCGCGCCTTCAGAAACTCGGGATTGATCAGCTCGCTGCTGCTCAGGACCGTGCCCCAGTCGATGATCCACAGGCCGCCGTTGTCATCAATGGCGACCACCTCCCAATGCGTCAGCAGCTGGCCGGGGTCTGCCGCGAGGAACATGAGCCGCGGCTTGAACGGCACGGTGCCGCGCACATAGTCCCGCTGACAGCGCTCAATGTCGGCAAGCTTCAGGCTCACGTCGTATTGCTGCCATGGCTTGGCCAGTCGGCTGTTGAAGTAGTCCTGCAGCCCAAAGAAATCGCGCCGGGCTTCCAGGTAGGCCCAGGCCATGGTGCCAAAGCTGATGGTCGGAGAGTAGAACGACGGGATGATGAAGCTGCGGCGCGACTTGGCCGCCAGGGTGTTGTGCCTGTGCTCCTGGCACGTCTCAATCATCGGTTGCTTGTGCGTCTCGTCGATCTCGCAGCCGTTGTGGGGGCAGATGTAGCGGACGGTCTCACGCACTTTGGTTTCATCCCAGTTCCCTTTTCCATCGCGGGCGTCCTGCCAGGTCAGGGACAAATAATCGCTGCTGATCTCGATTCCGGTGTTGGTGGCATACTCTTCACGGTCCTCGGGCCGGTTGACGAAATCGAGGTAGAACTCACCCTTGCAGTGCGGACAGGAGACCCAGAAGCGCGTTTGGTCTCCAAGCAGAATGTATTGCCAGAACGGATGGTTGGGCGTGTTCGGCGTGCTCGATCTGTAGTGGAAAGCCATGGCGCCAAAGCCGTCTGTGCGTTTGGCCGCCAAGTGGAACGGGTGGGCCTCCGGTGCCTGGTCGCTGCCCTGGTGGATGAGCTTGGCCGCCTCGTCGATGGCGACAATGCCGTAAGATCCGCCTGACAGGGCGCCTGGCGAGTTTCCGCCGACCAGGTTGATCATGCCGCCATCCATGTCCATGGCCATGGAGCGGAAGTTGTCGGAGTTGCCGGGCTTCCTGCTTTCGAGAATCGGGTTTTCGTTGATCAGCGGCTGCAGGCGCTTTTCGCTGATTTCCGTCTTAGTCCAGTCCTTGGAGCTGCCGACGATCAAGGCCGGCAGCGGCGAATTGCAAATGCGGTAGCTCAGGCCCAGGGCCAGGATCGTGGTCTTGGCGATCTGGACTCCCGCCGACACGCCGCAATGCTGCACGCCGCTGTCAGGGTTCCAGCATTCGAGGATAGGCCGCTGGTAGGGGCGTAGGCCTGTGCGGAACGGCCCGGCCGAATTCGGGGCCATTTTTGCCGGAAGCACGATGTGCTGCTCAAGCCACGGCACCACGGCCGTGCGAGGTGCCAGGTGGAACAGGCCCAGGATCTCCGCCATGGTGGCTGCATCACGCGCTGTCATGCGGCCGGCAGCAGGGTCAGTTCTGTCATGGTCGCCATCAGGGCAGGATTCCAGCGGCGGGTTTTCCAGGCGGCAATGCCCTTCATTGCCGCAGACGGGTCTTCAGGATTGGCGGCCTGGGCAAGCTCCCCATCCATCGCCTCGAAGAGAGCGGCCATTTTTTGCACGGCGGCCTTGGCCTGCTGCCAGTCTGCCATGGGTCGCAGCTTGCCAGATTCCAGTTCGGCCTGGACGCGGTTCCGGCGGGCGCGCTCATAGGTCTTGAACGCTTCCCCGGCAACCTTGACGTAGAGCACAGCCAAAGGACCATCATTGCCGCGGATGGCCCGGTCCCGCTGCTTGTTCGCCTCCACCATGGATGTCCAGGCCTCGCATTCGGCATACTCCTCCGGCGTCCACATCGCCCGAGGCTTGGACAGTGCCGGAGGCGCGATGTGGCCGTCCATGGTATCCGGATCAGCGGGAGGCAGCGGCAAGGTTTTGCTTTGAACGACGGTGAGAGCCTGAGCTTCCAGAACAGTCGGGGCGTCTGCCCTTGCCGCCTTCGCCCCCATGGCCGCCATAAACGCCAGCCAGTCCGGATGGTTTTTCTTCGCCCGATCCTGGGCCGTGCGCAGAGGAATCCCGCGCGCGGCAGAGTATGCCCGCTTCAGATCGGAGAGCGCGTGTGACCCTTTGGCCATACTGCGCGACGGGTGTCAATGCGCAAACGCCCGGGCAAATCTGCAAGCCATGCATTTTGTCATGCTGCGCATGCGGACTTGCGCCAACGCTCGCAAAAAGCCCGCGAGACCTTTAACCTACTTCCACGCCCACCCAGAGAAAAAGATTCCTTACCCACCCCCACCCCCACAGGCACCCAGGGAGGCACGCAATGCAGACCCACACTCAGTGACGGCTTTGGGCGCAAAGTGACGGGCTGTGACGACTTGAAAAACGCAAACCGTCACCGTGGAACGCGCAAGCTACAAGCGAGGAACAGTTTTAGTGACGGAGTGACGGTTTAGAATTCAACTTACCATTAAATATTCTATCAAAAAGCAGAGCAGCACCTTGCCACTCCTGGGGACGAAAAACGCCGTGGTTTGGTAATAGCAACTGGCGTTGCAAACCGTCAAAAGCGTCACCAAATGCGTTCTACAACGCTTGTTTGGGCGTTCCACGGTGACGGCTTGACGATTTGAAAGCGTCACAGCCCGTCACACAAGCCGAAAATCCGTCACTCCAGTCCTAGACCGACGGGGGCGCGATGACCCAGCCCTTCCAATGGTTCGTATTCTTTCGCGTGATCCGTGTGTCACGGAACTGTTCATCCTCAAACAACCTCCTGAGGAGGGTGCTGCACTTGGAATGTGTGAACAGTTTCTTAGCCATCGTCGCCACATTACAGTGGCAACCTCCTTCGCCTGTCAAAAGCATCTGCAGGCTTTCCGCCTTCCCCCACCACACTTTCAGACGCTGATCCCCGCTCAGAAGCTCACGATCACCGATCATCTCCCAGAGCTTCCAGGTGAGCTGCTTCTGGGGCAGGCCCTGCTCCTCATCCCACGGGTTCTTGTCGAACTCTGCGGAGTCGATGAGGCTCATCAACTGGGCCGCAGGAGTATCGTCAAAGAGCTCCTCCTTGATGAAGGGCGCGTGATACTCACGGAAGCCGAATCTTGTGGCAATGCGGCCGTCCGGATAGGTTCGCAAGTCTTCAGGGATCTGCCACTCATTCATCAGCCAGTGCAGATAATGGGGCAGCTCCTCAGCCATCGTCTCGCGGAAAATCCTCCAACTCTCTTCCGTGTCCTCCTGGATCAGTGGCAGAGGCGCGGCCATGCAGTGGAAAATCAGCACCTTGTCACCAAAGTCAGGCGTGATCAGAGGCAGGCTGCGCAGCTTGTCCGGGTCATCGTTGACCGATATTGTCAGGCGCCAGAACGGGCTTACTGAGCACGGCTCAGTTCTCATGAGCCGCATACGCTGTGCAGGGTTTGCGACCACCTGCTTGATCTTCTCCGCCAGGCTCGTGCGGTCCACGGTGCGCTGGCTAGGGGTCGGGATCTCAGACAGCATCAAATGCTCAGCCTGGAACACGTCGCCATTGAACTCATCGCCCTCGAAAAGAAACTTTTGGGGATCCGCAAATCTGCCGTATCCCCCCAGCAGCGGCGTGATGATCTGCTCCTGCAGGCGGTTTTTCCCGCATCCACCAGGGCCCGCCAGGATCACCGCATGACCTGCACGCCAGTGACCAGGCTTGCCGCTTCGGATGGCCTCAGCAGCGATCTTGCACCAGCAATGGAACCATTGAGTCTGATCGACACCGCCAGCCGGACGCCTATCAAGGCGCCCTTCGATCAGCAGCTTGATGTTCGGCCATTCTCCAGGCGTCGGCTCGATCAATCGTGGCGCCTGCTTCACCAGCACGCGCTCACCAGAGTCCAGCTCATGCACGCCGCTGCCATATCCAGGCAGGCTGGGCAGCACCTCCTCAATAGCCCGGTTGCGCCGCACAAAGAGCAGCACCTGCTTGCTTTCGCTCAGAGCCTCGTTCTCCCTGGCCTTGATGGCAATCAACCTGTCCGGAAGCGCCCGCATGGCGTCGATCGTCGCGTCTTTCGTCCAGCGCGACCACCGGCCATCATCGCCCTCCAGGTAGAAATTATCGCCGTCACCGGACTTCCAGTAAATCCGCATCTGCCGGGCGATCTCCTCAGGATCAAAATGGCGCGGCGGCACGGCAGAGGCCCCCGGCACAAACACGGCCGCACCCTCATCACCGGTTGGAACGGCGCCATGTCTGGACGATGCCTCAGCAGCCTTCTGATCTTTGGATTTTCTTCCCACGTTGGTTGGTTGATTGAAAGTTGAATCGCTCCAGGATCAGAAATCCCAGTGCAGGAAGGCGCGGCGCAAATCAGGACTCTCCAGGACATCCCGGCCGCACTTCGCCAAATCGTTGAGGTCCTTCACCAGCTCGCCATCCGGCAGCCTGAGGCCTTCCTCACGCACCTCGATGTCAGCCGCGCCACGCGTGCCGGCTGACCACTCCCTCACCTGCTCAGGGTCAAAGATGGGGCCCGGGTAAAAGGTGGTCACAGCGGCGCCAGCTTCAGCGAGCTGCGCCCCCCATCGCCTGGCCGCCTCAAGGCCCGGCATCTTCCTCTTGGCCGGGTTCGGGTCATCCTTCGGCAGGTCAGCGTCCACCATGATGCGCACGCGCTTCCCTTTGAAAAAGGGCAGCGCATCTTCGCGGATCCGGTTGCTGGCACCCAGCATGCAGACCACGGCCACGGTCTGCACCATGCGAAAGCGGCGCAGAAAATGGTAGGCCGCCAGCATGTCCGGACCGCCCTCCACCAGCATCACCGCAGGCCTGCCATTCATTGCAGCAGCACCGAGCGGCCAGGCCTTGCCCCGGGTGCTCCAAGTCTTGATCTCTCCACCGTCCTGTCGGACATACTTCGCGTTGTCCAGCCTGCGAAACTCAGCCGTGTTCCGCGTGTGATCAATCGCACACCAGGACGGATGAGCCCCCGCCGATCGCGGCAGCCACTCACCACGCGTCTGATACAGCGGCCACATGGAAAACGCCGCCCGCTTGAACTCACGGGCCGCCATCCAGACCGCTTCCTTGTCGAGCCCACGCGTCTTGGCAATCTGCGCGCATTCCTCCTCCCGGAGGTGCCTCAGTGGCGGGAGTGACGGTTTCTCGAACTCAGGACGCTCAGAAGCAGGCCGCCTTTCCGGCTGCCGCATACGCGGCGCGTCCACCTTGTGAAATTTCATTCCGTCGCCAAGAGACACCCCGGCAACCCCCGACAGATCCGTGAGCGCCTGCTTGAAGTCACAGCCCTTCAGATCCTGCCAGAACGCGAAAAAATCACCATCCCAGCCGCAGCCAAAACAGTGGCCGCGATGCTGGGCATCCCTGTTGCCGCCGACCACAAAGGACGGTGACTTTTCCGTGTGAAACGGGCAGCAGCAGGACCATCGCCCCTGCCCCGCCTTGCGAAGCTCGACGCCGCAAAGCTCAGCCACGGCCCGCATGTCGAGCCGTGCCAGCACTTCGAGTTTCACGTCGGCGTAGTCTCTCATGCCTCAATTTTTTTCACGGGTTTCGGCTGACCTTTGCGGGGCAGCAGAGGCCCCATCATGCGCGGGAATCGCTCAGAAAAGGCAGCCTTGGTTTCCTGTCGGGTCGATGCCCATTCAAAGCCGCCCACCTGCAACGGAAGCACATCCTCACCACGCTCCAGCGTAATGACCAGAAACCGCAGCATGGCAGCCGCAATCTCGTCTTCCGTGCAGTTGGCGACCGATTTCACGCCTCGACCCCCAGTTCAGCCAGCATGGCGTTGATGGTTTCGAGCGGCCTTTCGCTGGCGTCGGATTCGGCGCAGAGCAGCAGCATCAGGGCAATCCTCATGCCGCTGCGGTTGACTTTGTCCTTGGCGATCCAGGTCTTCAGCGTCTCGATATCCGTGATGCCCAGCCAGGCCTGGCAGGCACCGGCGTCCACATCGGTGACCAGGCGGGCCAGGAAGTCATGCAGCAGCCGCCAGGGGCCCTGGCTCATGCAATCGGTCGGATTGGCAGACAGGTGCTCGAAGATCTTGCCCAGCTTGATCCGCATCTCATCACCCATGGCGTCGGAGATGACACCCGACACGGACTTTGCCTCATCGGCACCGGCCACAGGCTGCGAATCCTCGCCGGGCTGATACTGCTCATCAGCGCGCCGCATCGAAGGCCGGTCTTCCTCCTCCGGCAGTTCGTCAGCCTTCTTCATCGCAGGCTTGGGCGCATCTTCCTCCTGGGGCTCCTCCGCCGGAGCAGACTGCTTTTTCAGCACTTCCAGCGCATCGCGGATCATCCGCTTGTTCACCAGCAGCACATGACCGTCCACATGCAGCGGCGCAGGGCACACAAAGATGGGCACCTCCAGTTCCTTGGCCACCTCCTCCCAGAGCCTGCCCAGGCTGTCCTTCGGCATCGGGATGTCAGCCAGCTCGTATTCAGGCTGCGGCTGGCCCTGCTCACCCAGGACATACTCCATGCGCTGCTCAAACTCGACGATCTGATAGCCGTCACTCACCCGAAATTTCTTCTTCAGCGTGCCCTGCTTCTTGATCCAGCTTTCGAGCCACTTGCGCGGCCGCACAAAGGTGTATTCGATCAGGTTCTTGGCCGCCTTGAAGCCCAGCGGCTCGTTCGTCACGGCATCGTGCAGGACCAGCTGCACCGCTTCCTTGCGGTCGGCGGCATCAGGCACCTGCAGCACCAGCTCAGCCACATGCAGGCTCAGCGTGCCGCGTGCCAGAGCCTCACGCCCCGTCTGCGGCAGCATCTCACCGAGATCAAAAAGCAGCTGCACGCGCTCCTGGCTCATGCCCATGCTGGGCGTCAGCTCCTCGACGGTCAGGCCGATGATCTTCACCCCGTTTTCCACAGCGCGCACCTTTTCCTCCGGATTCAGCGGCACCGTGTGCCCGTGATCCTCCAGCAGATACTTGTAGGCCGTGGCCTCATCCTCGAAGTCATGGACCACCTGCTGGCATTCCGTCCAGCCCAGGGCCTGCATGGCGGCAAACCGACGATGCCCCTTCAGCAAGTAATCGCCATCCGTCCGTTCCCAGACGTGGATGGCATCCTGCAGGCCGTGACGCTGAAGGCTGTCCTGCAGTTCATCGAGGTTTTCATAGGTGCCCTGGCGCGGGTTCAGGATCCATTCTTTGACGCGGCTCAGCGAGCGCATTTCGGTGGTTTCGGTGGTGTTCATGGGGTGAAAATACAAAGGTCAAATTCCCAGGCGCCGGCGCTCCTCGGCTTCATGGAGCGCCTGCAAATGCTGGCGGATGGCCGCCGGGCTCATCTCGCGGAACTGCGGACGCATGGCCTGGCGCGGCACACCATCGACGCGTTCCGCGTGTTCACGGCGCAGCTCCTCTTGGGCACGCCGCTGCTGATCCAGATCCTCACTGCTCATCTCTGCGTCATCTGCGGATGAGGACAGACGGCGGTTGGAGTTGCCCACCTGGGCCGTGTGATACTTTGCCCTCGTGGCCGCCTTTTTGGCAAACCACATCTCTGTCATCTGCTGGGCGTCCTGCTGCCTGAGCTGGCCGCGTCTGACCATTAACGTCACTACGCTCTTCATGGCCGCACAGACCGCCGAGCGCGGGTTCTTGGCCCGCAGGCCCCAGATGTCGCGACCGATCACTTCAAAGCTCGGCAGAGCCAGGCGCACAGCGCCGTCACGGCAAAAGGCATACGCCAGCAGCGTCACCCGGCGGCCAATGTCCTCAGGCTCCTGCTTGGGCCCGTGCAGGATCAGGTCCACCACACGCTGCACCTCATCCATCTCCACCCCATCCGCGTTGATCCTCATCGAGGCATGAGCGCCCATCTCGGCGCGGCTCATATCCTGGCGCAGGGCGGCTGTCAGACGCGGCAGGCAGCCAGGAAGCAGCCGGCTGCAAAGGATCATGGCCCGCAGGCCCATGACCCGCAGGGCCGGGCGATCCCCGACACAGGCTGTCAGCACCTGGGTGAGCAGCGCGGCGCGGAAGGTCCGGCTGCCCGCACCATCCACGCGGGAAGGGTCCAGCGCAGCGCGATCAATCATCTCCGGCATCATGACGGATCACCTCCTTCATCGTCGCTTGGCTCGATCCGCTGCTGCCAGAGCATCAGCTGCGGATGCAGGCGCTTCCGCTCCTCCTCAGCCGTGGCAAAGAAATTCTTGGCTACCGCCAGGCCCGTACGCACAGCGGGCATCTCCTCGCTGATGAGTTTGCTCAGCTCCGCCAAAGTCAGATCCGGCTTCTCCAGAGCTCCGGCGATCAGCTTCAGCACCATCGCCTGATGACGCAATTCAGACTTGGCCCGCTGCATGTGCTGCTCAGGCGTCAGATGGATGAGCAGCCGATTGCTCACGCGGCCACCTCCTGCGTGAGCGGCTCGGTTCTCAGTTCGGCCAGTTGCTGAATCAACTGGGGCAGGCCCAGGCCAGCCGCCTCCATGTCAGCTGTAGCGGCGGCGGGCTCACGCACCATCCATTCGCGGAGCGTCTCCATGGCGTGGCGCAGGTGCGTCAGGGCATCCACAGCGGCCAGAGGCTGGGGAAATTCAGCAGTGGCGCAGGTGCCGGCAATGGCCTGCTCACCAAAGGTCCAGACGCGCAGCATGACGCGTTTCCCGGGCGCAGGCGACCACTCCAGCGTCAGGCCGTGCTTGGCAGGTCGGAGCACCGTGGTGCCGTCAATGATGGCCAGGGCCCCTTCATGCACGGGCATGGGTGTAAGTGTCGATGACATGGTAAGTGAGCTTGGGGATGAGGGTGATTCAGGCTGCATGCTGGAAGGCCTTGGCGACGGCTTTTCGGTTCTTCATGAGCGACGCCTCAGCTTTCGTGAGGCCGGCCAGGACCATCTGCAGCGTTTCCAGCTTCAGCTTCACGCCCGTCTTGAATCGGTAAATCGTGTTGTTATGGATCCCGGCCAGACGGCACATGTAGTTCTCTGTCACGCCCTGGGCGCGGATGCGCTGGATCATCTCCGTCACGCGCAGGTGCAGCGCCGCGTTCTGCTTTTCCTCTTCGGCCATCTCCAGCAAATGCTGATCCACCTGCACCATCGCGTCACGGATCCGGTCGCTCGTGCCGACTTTCAGCCAGGACTTGCCGCCAGCCACCAGCTTCTTCAGCGTGCGCGTCATGCCTTTATCGACGATGGCCGCGAGGCGCCAGACTTCTCGCCCGCCTCCCAGGGCCAGCCACGCCTTGATTTCCAGGCCCACCGGCCGCCCGTCCTCGGTGCGGCCCTTGGTCTGCGCGACACGGTCCTTGCCCTCTTCCGTCATCGGGCGCGGACCACGGCGGCGAAAAACCTTCGTCGTCCACGATTTTTTCCGGGGCTGTTTCTTCAGCAGGCGGCCGTCCTCCGTCTTCAACAGCTTGCTATCTGCCTCATCGTCGCGCTCCAGATCGGCAACTTCAGGCTCCACCACATCCAGCTCCGGATCGTAGAGCCCGCGCCGAAACAGGGCAAAATTGAGTTTCTGCAAGGTCGCCGCTTTCTGCGGCGGCATATCAGACCAGCGCAGTCCACGAAAGGTTTGCTGCCAGGGCGGCAGATGAGACTCAGAGGAGGTCAGTGGTTGCTTGCTCATGAGGGTGTTGGAAGGGGATGAGGGATGAAATTTCACGCGGCTCGGTCGATCCATTCGAGCATGCAGCTTTTGAGCGCCTCCTTGATGGCCGCAGGCCGCGTCTGAGTGGTCGCCAGGATCTGCTGAAAGGTGCTCAGCAGCCCGCTGATCTCCGTCAGCTTGGCCAGCTCCTGGGCGTTTGGGTTCGCCCCTTCGGAGGTCGCGCACATCTCCATCTCACGCGCCAGCTCTTCCACGGACATGAAGGCCATGCCCTTCGATCGTTGCTTGCACCAATGCCACAGGCCGTGCAGCGGGATGCGATCATCCATGCGCGTGGCGGAGGGCATCGGCACAGCCGGCAGACCATCACGATCAATCATCGCCTGGATGTCCTGGGCCCGCTTGCCCATCCACCGCGCCACATGGGCCTTTGTGTAGAGACCGCAGCTCATGCGGCTCTCCTTTCTTCGTTGAGGGCTGCCCTGGCATGAGCTTCGGCCAGTTTGGGCGGCACGGCATTGCCAATCTGCCGGTGAATGACTTCCTGAGTCCGCCCCTTGAATTGATAGCTGTCTGGAAAGCTCTGAGCCCGGGCATTTTCGCGCCAGGTCACCATGCGATAGCCAATGTCGAGCACACCATGCCCACCATCAGGAAGCTGCACAGCCAGACCAAAACGAGGCTTGCAAGTCACCGTAGGCATTGGCTCTGCCGGGTTGTGATGCCCTCCTGTGCCGTAATACTCGATGAGCATGGGACTGATCAGTGCGTGATGAGCTCCCGAGCAAGTAATGGTGCCCATAGGACGACTCAAACTGTGCACCTGTTTGAGCTGCTGCTCACTTGTCCCTCTCAACGTGGCAATGAAGGGCTGAGCCAAGGCCCAGGTTTGACCTGTCACGACAGTGCCAAGCGGCTGATCAATGCCACGCACGCGGTTAGGGCGGGCGTCATTGCCAAAATTCCCCTGCACAAGGAAAGGCTGCACGACAGCCATCTCACCACGAGCGCAGGTGACAGCACCGTAAGGCCGCTGCAGGTCGCGCCAGCGTGCACCACCGCTGTCGCCATGATTGATCTGCACCAGAAAGTTTTCAACCCCCTGTGCCCTCAATCCGGCCTCGATACGCTTCAGCGTGTTTTCAGAGAGCGGCTTGGATCGTGTGAAGATCGAAGGGCATGGAATGCTCCAGTCGATCACATGATCGCGGGCTGAGAGCCATGTCGGCAATCCATCACTGAACATGTCAGCTTCCGCAGAGGACTCTTGATGGGTATGCTCCGGCCAGACCAGCCTTGTGCCCCGCCGTGCAGCCTGCACAATCAGACGTTCCCGCGTGGTCGGCGCGCCAAAGTTGGCCGCGTTCTGAATCCTCCACTGCACGGAATAGCCCAACGTGCGCAGGTCATTGACCCAGTTCAAAAAAAGCTGCCCCTTCAGCCGCTTGATCGGACGGCCATCCTTGTCTAGCGGGCCCCATTCAAGGAATTCCTTCACGTTCTCGATCCAGATGCGGGCTGGGTAAATGCGTTCCGCCCAGTCGAGCACACGGCGGGCACCACAGCGCCGTTGGTCATCCATCGGCAGGCCTCCACGCGCACGGCTGTGGTGAGTGCATTCCGGGCTGGCAAAAAGCCAGTCCAGCTGACCACGCTTAAAAAACCGCTCAGGCCTGACATCATTGATGTCAGCGCACACATGGCGCGCTTCAGGATGATTCGCGCTGTGCGTTTCAATCGCCACATCCCAGTGATTCACGGCTGTCAGATCAAGTCTGATGCCCGCCTCTTCGGCTGCCTGCATGGCGCCGGTGCTTGTGCCGCCCGCACCGCAAAAAAGGTCAGCAGCCCGGATGATCTTGGAGCGCTTCACCCCTCACCCCCTTCCCTTTGAGGATACAGCCGATGCTGTAGAAGCTTTTGAGCGCGTGACAACTCTCCCGTCAACTGGCCGTCACCGTGAGCAACACTCAAAATACGGGCGACAGTCACACTCGCCTCGATCCGTTTCAAAAACTCACGCCCAGACTCCTCAGCCCGCAGCACCTTTTCTTTGGCGGCCATGATCTTGCCGCTCAGATCCCGCACAATGTCTTCGCGCTCCTCTTCGCGGATGCAGGCTTGATAGGCCACCAGCAGGCGCTCAATCTCGGTGAAGTCGCCTAGGAACTTGGATTGAATCACGACTTCACTCATGGCCGCGCCCTCCCTCATGAAGGTTCCCCATCTCCGGCATCTGCGTCATCTGCGGATGTCTCATTTCCCGTCTGAGCATCGCGGCGTGCCAGTGCCCAGCGATGTGGATCATGAAAGCCAGCACAAAGCTGCCGACCATCAGCGTGACCAGGCCGCCCAGGATCGTGGCAGGCTGTTTCTGCCGCCGGTTGGGGCGCGTGCGGATGACGGAGGAGGCAAGATTCAGCGTGCTGCTCATGCCCGCACCTCCTTCCCGCGCAGAGCGCCCTCGATCGCAAGATACACGGCCGCAGCCAGAAAGGTCGGTGCATTCACCGTGACCCTGCTGGCTGCTTCTGTCGTCGTTGTTGCAGCGCCCCGACCTTCGTGCGTGGCCGCCGTCCCACGCGCTGCATGGCGGCCCCCTTCATTTCTTCTGGATGTCTCGGCTGCTGGTTGGGCAGCCTGGATGGATGTTTGCATGTGCCTCTCGTTGTTGGTTGCTGCCGCAGAACCCCTGCGGCGCGGGTTTGGGGGGTGTGTCCAAAGTCAAAGGCTCAGCGGCATGCAGCCGGCGCAAACCCGCCCAGCAGGGCCTGCAGCATGCGGCGCCACCAGCTCGGCGCCTGGGTGACCATCAGAGGCGCCAGATGATCCTCCGGGCCGTTCTCCAGCAGGGTGAAGCCGCTATCCACCATGAGAATATCCAGGCGTCCGTCGAAGCTGTGCCAGAGAGAAAGCGGCTGACTGGCACCGGCCAGCAGGCGGCGCGTGGCCGGATCTGGCGCGGTCAAGGCCGCCTCAATGCGCTCCCACATGTCCTCACGCGGATAGGCCGTGGCGACACGCACACGCTGGCCGTTGATCTGGCGGGTCTCAAAATGGGTTCCGGTCGGGAGAGTGATCATGGTCGGGATACCTTCTGATTTTTGATTGGAAACTGGATTAGCGTTTGAGCGCAGGAGCGGTGAGCGTGGCGTTCTCGCTGACGTCGAGGTCGCCGCCCACCTCGGTGAGCGCAGGAGCGGTGAGCGTGGCGTTCTCGCTGACGTCGAGGTAGCCGCCCACCTCGGTGAGCGCAGGAGCGGTGAGCGTGGCGTTCTCGCGGACGTAG
>CAZXPU010000058.1:0-31909 GCA_964642905.1 uncultured Prosthecobacter sp. | reverse complement strand
GCGGGTGCATCGCTTCAAGTCCGGTGACAAGGCGCGGCTGCTGGCCTTTGAAAGGAACGTTGAATACAAGATACGCGAGGAGCTGGCGCAGGTGGGAGGCAACGATCAGCTGGAGAAAGCGGTGAGCTTCATGGCGAAGATGCAGCAGCCCGGTCATGTGGTGAACCTGCGCACGGGCGAGAAGCTGGGCAAGGTGACCGAATTTGAGGTTAGGCTCGACCCGTGGCAGCCGGCGTTGTTTGCCGTGCTGAACGAAGAGCCTTCAGGGGACGTGGTGGCGGAACTCCTCAAGTGACACCGGCATGCGTTTGCTCTGCCTTCTCCTTCTTCCTGCGCTCAGCCTGCATGCGGCGGATTCCATCCAGCCGGGCGAGGTCTCCACGCCGTTTCCGACCCTGACGAACCTGGCGGTGGAATGGCAGGTCGAGGGTGATGACGATCTGGATGCCACCTGCGCACTTCGGTATCGCAAGGCGGGTGAAGCCCGCTGGCTTGAAGGCATGCCCTTGATCCGTGTGCCGCAGGGATCAAGCCGGGGCACGAAGCCGTTGTTCACGTGGACGAACCGCCTGAGCGGCAGCGTTTTCGACCTGGAGCCAGGGACGGAGTATGAGCTGGAGCTGAGCCTGCGTGATCCGGATGGAGGTGAAGCCATGAAAACCGTCAAGGCGGCCACCCGGACGGAGCCTGTCGCGAAGGCAGATGCCCCCCTCATCCACGGAGGCAGATCTGACCTCAACCGGGTGAAGCCGGGCGAGGTGCTGCTGCTGGAGGACGGTGACTATGGAGCGGTGACCTTCAACCGGGATGGGGAGCCTGGACGGCCGATCATTTACCGAAGCACAAGCGGCGGAGCGGTCTTCAAGGAGGCCGGGCTTTCCGGGCGCAGGTGGGTTTATCTCGAAGGCGTCACCGTCAACGGGCCGGTGCGCATGAACGGCAGCGAGCACTGCGTGGTGCGGCGCTGCGTCATCCGCTCCCAATATGGGATCAAGGCCTACAAGCCGGGCATGATGAATGCGTGCATCGAGGACAACGTCATCACCGGCATTCGTGAGTGGCGCGCGGAGATCCTGGGGGCTGAAGGGGACAATGACGGCGAGGGCATCCAGTTCACGGGCAGCGGCAGTGTCATCCGTCACAACCGGGTGAAGGGCTTTCGTGACTGCATCTCCCACATGGAGGACGACGGTGCGGCGGCACAGATGTGCAACGACGTGTTGAACAACGACATCCTCGCGGGCCTGGACGACGGGATCGAGGGCGACTTTGCGATGCACAACTGCCGCTTCATGCGCAACCGGCTGACCCACTGCTTTGTCGGCATCAGCTCGCAGCCCGGCCTGGGAGGCCCGAACTACTTCATGCGCAACGTCCTTTTCAACATCATTCATGAAGCCTTCAAGCTGCACCGGTTCAGCCGGGGGGACGTCATCCTGCACAACACGTCGGTCAAGGCGGGTGACGCCCTGGGCGTCTACACGGGCGAGGAGTTTGACCATGTCCGTATTGAGCATAATTGGTTTGTCGGAGGCAGGCCGCCGCCAGGGCCCGGGCCGGGCGGGCACTCGCCGGGCAGGGGGCGTGTGGTGGACCTTCAGCGGTTTGGTGACCACTGCATCATTGACCACAACGCCTACTCCGTCCGCGGGCTGCCGCTGGAGGGCAAGTTTTTGAGCCAGGTGTTCAGGCAGCTTCCGGGGGAGCGTTTCGAGGCGCATGGGCGCGAGATCCCCTATGACGGACCTTTTCCCGAGGATCTGATGCAGATGAATGAACCGCCTGACCTCACGGGTTTTCGTCAGGCGGGAGCGTATGCCGGTGACGAGCCTGCGCCGGTTTATGGTCCGAGATGGTGAGGTGTCTCACCTCGTCACCAACGGGCCCATCTTCACCACCTCCAGGTCCTGTCCCCTGACTTTGCGGATGGGCAGCAATTCTTCATGCTTCCACCGGTCGTCCGGGGCGCCGCTGATGTACCAGTCGCCGCCGTTGTCGGCGAGGATCATGCCGTGGGTTTTGAGTCCTTCGAGGATGACCCTGGCCGCACCTTTGAAGCCGGACGTGTCAAATGAGGCCTTGAGCCTGACCCTCATGCCCATGGGGGGGAGGTTTTCATCCTTGTGCGGGCTGGCGAAATGGGTGGCCGGGGCGACGTAGGCGCGGCGTGACTTTTTGACGGTGAAGCGCAGGGCGTGCGTCAGTTTTTTGGCGCCGCAGATTTCGTCGTGGCGCGCGAGGCCGGGCAGGATCGGCAGGCCTGCGGCGTCGGCGCTGGTCCAGCCGGCGGGACGGGGGCGTGGTGCCTTCAGGTCAAAGACGGACCCGCTTGCCGCTTTCCAGGCCCGTCCGCCGTCGACGGGAAAGGCGCGGAAAAGCTCGAAGAGCATCCAGTTATCCTTGTCGAGGATGAGCACATGCCGGTCGCCATCGCCCTGTGGACCGCCTTCAACAGGGGCGTCCGGCGGGATGGGATAGGGGCCGGGATCGCTTTCATCAGCATACTCAAAAGTGACGGGAACGCGGGGCTGATCCTTGCCCACGACCTGATAGGGAATGCCGCCGGGCGCGCCCTTCCACACAAGGCCGAAGTCCTCGTGCAGGGGCTTGTCCGCACCGATGGAGGCGATGATGGCGTCGCTCATCGGGTCGACTTCATCCTTGGAGATGTCCCGGTTCCAGACGTCGTCGGCAGGCATGAGAGGAATGCCGCCGAGGTCGGCGTTGGGACCGGTCTTGAGGCTGGCATGCTGGGCCTGGGCCCAGGGGGGCAGCAGGAGGAGAAGCGATGCGACCAGCATGCATGTCTGCGTCCGGATGCCCAGGGGCCTGGGGCGTCGCAGGGAAGGCCTCATAAGGTTTCAGAAACGTGGTCCGGGGCGATGGCTGCGGGCCTGGCTGAACAAACAAGGTGTCTCAGGCCGGGAGATTACTTGGCCTCGGCCTTTATCTTGGCCTTTTCCTCCAGCTTCTTTTTGAACTTGGCCACCTTGGGGCTGACGACGACCCTGCAGTAGCCCTGGTAGGGATTGTTGGCGAAGTAGTCCTGGTGATAGTCCTCGGCGGGATAGAACTTTTTCAAAGGAACGATCTCCGTGACGATCTTGCCCTGAATTTCCTTCTGGGCCTCGGCCATGGAGGCCTCGGCGATCTTCTTCTGCTCCTCACTAGAATACATGATGGTGGAGCGATACTGGGTGCCTTCGTCGTTGCCCTGGCGGTTCAGGGTGGTGGGGTCGTGGGCGAGCCAGAAGAGGTCGATGATGTCCTTGAAGGTGATGATGTCGGGGTCGTAGTCGATGCGGATCACCTCGGCATGGCCGGTGTCGCCGTTGCAGACCTGCTTGTAGGTGGGGTTGTCCACGGTGCCGCCGGCGTAGCCGCTGACGACTTTTTGCACGCCCTTGAGCATTTTGTACTGGGCTTCGACGCACCAGAAGCAGCCGCCGCCGATCACGGCGGACTCGGTTTTACCAGAAGGGGCGGGGTCGGCGGAGAGGGCGGGTGAGACGAGCAGGGACATGACGGCGAGGATGGCAAAGGCAGATTTCATGGTCGCTAGGGGAACTGAATGAGGATGACGACACAACCGTTACGAACCGGGCGGTCCTTTCAGATGAAACTGGATCAAACCGGTTTCGGGGATGGGAGGCGGAGGCTGGGTGTTTTATTCCGGGCGCCGGGCAGGCAGTGTTTTGGAGGCCAGGTCGAGGAACTTCTGGGAGGCGGTCGCCCAGCTGAAATTGTCGCGCACCCACTGGAGGGCGGTGGCTGCCATGGTCTGGCGCCGGGCCGGGTTTTCGATGAGCTCGATGATGGCGTCGGCAAAGGCGGGGGCGTCGTCGGCGAGCAGGGCGTGGCGGCCGTTTTCGACGGGCAGCCCCTCGGTGCCGATGCGGGTGGAGACGAGGGCGAGGCCTGCGGCCATGCCTTCGAAGACCTTGATGCGGGTGCCACCGCCGACTCGCAGGGGCAGGATCATGATGCTGGCGCGTTCGAGGTAGGGCCGAACGTCATCGACGGTGCCGGTGACCTCGATGCTGGGGTCCTCGGCGGCGAGGGCGCGGATGGCTGGGGTGGGGTTGCGGCCGATGAGGATGACTTTCACCGAGGGGCAGCGGGCCTTGACGGCCGGGTAGCTTTGCCGAACAAAATATTCGATGGCATCGACGTTGGCGTGCCAGTCCATGCTGCCGAGAAAGGCGAGCACGGGCTCGGTGGCGGTGCTGGGCTGGAAGTAGTCGGGATCGACGCCGGTGGGCACCCAGCCGAGGACGTTTTTCATGCCGCGTTCATCGCGGAAGGTGCGTTCCTCGTCTTCGGAGACGGCGATCTGGCCGATGGCCTGGGCGGCGGCGTCGTCTTCAAACCGGCGGGTGAGCTGCCATTCACGGCGGCAGATCCAGCGGCGCAGTGGGTTTGCGGCGTTTTCCGTGTGGCGTTTCCAGATGAGGGATTCGACGTTGTGCTGGAAGACGATCACCGGCGTCTGCGGGGCGGGCCTGAGGCCGGTGAAATGAATCCAGGACATGAGGTAGTCGGCGACGACGAGGTCATGGCTGCCGGCAGCGAGCTGGCCCTGGATGATGCGGCGTGCCTCGGCGGAGGCGTATTTTTGGGAGGCGAAGGGATGGCTGCCGGTGAGGCAGTTCCAGAGCACGGAGGCGTAGAAGCGTGGCGTGCCGCCGCGAGGAGGATCAAGCTCGAAGGTGAGCAGTTCGTCACAGTATTCGGAGGCTCTCGCCACGGCATCGTCTGAATCCTGCGGGGTGCGCGGGCAGAGGTAGGTGATGCGGGCGTGGCGGCGCATCTGGCGCAGCATGTGATAGGTGCGCAGGCGGTCGCCGCCGTTGAGCGGATGGAGGAGACGAACATTGACCCAGAGGATGCGAGGTTGGGCGGGCGTCATTGCGGGGTGTCGAGGAGCGGTTCGCCTGCGGCGGGCTGATTTTTTTTGTGCAGCTTGAAGATGCCGAACACGGGCAGGTGCTGGGACTTCACAGGCTGGGGCTGGCAGTTGAGCACCTGCCAGTCCTGGGAGGCGAACATCTGGTCGAGGCGGAGCCAGGGCTGGAAGAGGGCCAGGGGATTGCGGGTGTCTCCTGGGAAGGTGTGGCCGAAACCACTGCCTGACTGGAGGTGGGCGTCCTGGAAGATGTCGGCGTAGAGTTTGTAAAGCGGGCCGATCGCAGGGGTGTTGAAGTCGCCGGCGATGATCACGGGGTCGGTTTCCCGGCGGATGCGGCGCAGGATTTCCGCAGCCTTGAGCATCTGGCCGTCCCAGAAGGCCTGGTAGTGCAGCTTCTTGGATTCCAGGGAGGTGCCAGGCAGGCCGAGGATGCCGAGGAGGAAGGCTCCGCGTCCGGTGGCTTCCAGGGCGTCACGAGGACTCGGGAGGTGGATGCTGTAAATGATGACCCTTTTACCTGCGAACACGGTGACAAAGCGTGCGGCGCCAAGGGTGACGACGGAACCGTTGTCGCCGTTCATGGTAAGGTTTTCCGAGGCGAGCACCGGCCAGCGGCTCATCATGACAAACTCTCCGGTGTCGACGAACTCGCGGAACTCCCGGTAGTTGGCGTCGAGCCGGTAGCGTGCGCCGCGTCCGCGTGCGTCCTGAAGCAGGATGAAGTCGGGCTTGAGCTCTGCCTTGAGCGTGGAGAGGGAGGTGGAGCCGCTCTGGCCGCGGTTCCAGCTGAGGAGCCTGAGTTTTTCAAAAGGTTTGGGGGCTTCCAGGGCGCGCCCGGACCGCCATTGATAGTTCAGGTGGCTCGTGAAGAAGAAGCCTCCGCCTACCAAAAGAAGCAGGAAGGATTTCCAGTCAAAGAGAAGGGCAGGCAGCAGCAGGGCGAAACCTGGCAGTAGCCAGATCGGCGAGGGCAGGTACATCAACGTCGCGGTGGTGACATTGGCCTGGCCGAAACGATCGATGGACAACGCGACGACCGCCAGGGCGGCCAGGTACAGCAGGACGGTCAGACGGACGGCGAGGCGCAGCAGACGGAGGGCGCCCTTGACGAGCGGATGGGCAAAGAAGTCCGACAAGGTGCCGGTTGAGCGCCTCACCGGGAACTGCCGGGCTGAATGGTTGGATCTTTGGTTAGGTCTGGCTCTGCCGGACCGGGCGGCTTCAGGCTCGTCGTCGAAGATTTCAACATCCTCTTCAGCCTCATCAACGAGCTCCTGAGGCGCGGCTTCTGGAACGGGCCTGGCCTGCTCCAGGCTTTCGTGCTCACGAATGCGGTCCAGCAGCATTTTCTCCTCCTTGGAAATCCGCTTTTTGCGGCGGTTCGAGGAGCTGGGGTCGTGCGGAAGTTCGTCGGGCATGCGTTCGTTGGCGAATTCCGCTTCAGGCCACGGCTTCCATGCGAAAGGGAGCTGGGCTGGCTTGGAGCTGTGGTTCTGAGAGTGAAACCATGAGCGGATGGGCTAGCCCAGGGAGCTGTCTGCGTCAAAAGGGGAAAGCGGTTGTTCCCGGCGTTTCAAAGCAGGCTGCTGCTGGTCAGTTCGCGGTAGTAGGCGCAGGAGTCCAGCAGTGACGCATGAGTGCCATGGGCGATGAGGGTTCCTTGACGCATGACGTGGATCACGTCGGCGCTGACGACGGTGCTGAGGCGGTGGGCGATCACCAGGCAGGTGCGGTTGGCGCGCAGTTGTTCCAGGGCTGACTGGATGGCGGCCTCGGACTGGCTGTCGACGGCGCTGGTGGCTTCGTCCAGAACCAGGATGGGGGCGTTTTTGAGAAAGGCGCGGGCCATGGCGATGCGCTGTCGTTCACCGCCGCTGAGCATCACCCCGCGTTCACCGACAAGCGTGTCGAGACCGTCCGGGCGAGCGCGGACGAAATCGTCAGCGCAGGCCTGTCGGAGGGCCTGCCAGAGCTGTTCATCACCGGCATTCGCGCAGCCAAGCAGGAGGTTGTCGCGGAGGGTTCCCGCGAACAGGAAGGCGTCCTGGGTCACATAGGCCAGGGCGGCGCGCAGGGAGCCGAGACGGTAGTCGGCGACGGGCCTGCCATCGACCAGGATCTGGCCGGAGGCGGGCTCATAAAAGCGGGTGAGAAGCTGGAAGAGCGTGCTTTTGCCTGATCCTGTCGCACCGACGATGGCCACGGTCTGTCGTGGCAGGGCGTGCAGGTTGACCCCCTGAAGCACCGGCTGGCCTTCCTGATAGCTGAAGTTTACCTGGCGGAATTCGACCTCGCCACGCGGCTGGGTGAGGGGGGCGCCTTTTTCAAGATCCTCCTCGCCGGCCTGGTCGAGAAGCTGGAAGACGCGTTCGGCGCTGGCGAGGCCGTTGACGAAGGTTTGGTTGACGCCGTGCAGGCGGGAGATGGGTTCCAGGAAGAAGCCGAGCAGGAAGATGAACTTGAAGAGTTCGCCCGTGCTGACCTTGCCGGTGATGACGCCGTGGGCGCCGATGCTGAGGAGCAGCACCAGGCCGAGGCTGCCCAGGAAGCCCATGAGCGGACTGTAGATGGACCAGGCGTTCATCAGGCGCTGCTGGGACCGGCGCAGGGCTTCGCTGGTCTGGTGAAAGCCGTCCTGCTTGGCCTGTTCGGAGGTGTAGGCCTTGATCTGGCGGATGCCGGTGACGGAGTCATGCAGGAGGGAGTTCAGCTGGGAGGCGGCTTCCTTGGCCTCGCGGGACCTGGGGGCGACCCAGCGGGCGAAGAGCCAGCCGCCAGCGGCAATGAGTGGCACCGGAAGCATGACAACCAGGGCGAGCTGCAGGTGGGTGGAAAGCATGACTGCGGCGCAGATCAGGATTTGCAGGAGGGAGGTCATGCCCTGTTCGATGCCTTCCAGGATCACTCTTTGAGTGGCGGGCACGTCGTCGGCCATGCGTGTGAGGATGTCGCCGGTGCTCTGGCGGTCGAACCAGCCGAGGGGCAGGCGGAGGATCTTGTGGTGGACCCGGCCGCGCAGGTCGGTGGTCATGCGTTGCTCGAAGGCGCTGCTGACGCGGGTGCGCAGGCAGAAGAGCAGTTCGCGCAGGAAAAAGGCCCCGGCGGCAAGGCCTCCCGCCCGCCAGATGCCCGCCAGGTCGCGGCGCGGAATCAGGTCGTCGATGAACCACTGGACGACACTGGGGAAGACGATGACGAGGCTGGTGCCCAGGGCGGCGAGGGTGAACTGGAGCAGGGCCATGCGCCAGTGGCTGCGGGCAAAGCGCAGCAGGCGTGCGGCGCTGGCTCTGAGGCGTGGTCGGTCAGGGGGCATGGGCGGATTCTGACGGGAATCGACCCGTGACATTCATTTGGGAAAGGTCCGATCAGCGGGCCTTGTAAACCACGGTGTCCATGGCCTCTTCAAGAACCAGGGTTTTCAGGAAGGGTTCGAGCTGGGGATTGGCGGCCGCGCGCTGGACCTGGGGAAGCTGCATCAGGCCGGCGAAGTCCTGGCGTTCGATGGCCTGACGGACCTTGGGGTCGATGCCAAGGGCGGCGATGTCCGGGTGATTGAGGGCGTTGGCGGTGTCCTGGCCTCGGGCGGCGAGCTGCTGCCAGACGCGTCCGTCGGGCCAGAGGATGAGCAGGCGCGCCAGGTTGGCCCGGGCGCGCATGTCGTAGGGATCCAGCTTTTCAACGAGGCTGCCGACCGTGGTGTGGTCGATCTTCTGGGCGAGCTGGGCGATCCACTGGCCGAGCTCGCTTTTCGCCCCCTTGCCGGCGAGCTCGATGTTGGCGTTTTCCAGGCTGTAGACACTGCCGAGCAGGCGCAGGACCATGGCACCGAGCCAGACGATGACGCCGGAGGGAAGGAGGCTCAGCAGGCCGGCCTTCCAGCCTGAGAAGCTGGCGAGCAGGCCGACAAGGCCGAAGCCGGCGGCAAAGTTCAGGACGCCCCGGACCAGGAAAAAGGCCAGCAGGGCGGCGGCGGCCGAGGCACCCAGCAGCGTGTTCGTGGTCATGTTGCTGGCATAAGCGCCGAACACCTCGGTGCGATGCTGGAAGACGTAGAGGCCGGCCATGACGGAGATGGCCAGGTTGATCATGAACAGCATCTGCGAGACGATGCCGCGTGCCACGGCCATGCCGGCGAAGAACGCCACAATCGCCAGACCCCAGGCGTTCATGCCCTGGCTGGAAACCGCGTTTTTCACCGACTCCACGGTGCCACCGAGATCGGGCATGTTGAGGGCCTGAAAATCCATGCGACGGCTATCAAAAGGGCGTGTGGCTCCGGGTGCAAGCCGTTTATCCGCCGGGTATTTGCCAAGAAGCGTATCTGATCTACTCTCCGCCCCCGACCATGACAGCCCCCGCCTCCGCCACCCTCCCTGTGATGCCCGACAAACACGGCCATTTTGGCCGCTATGGAGGCATGTTTGTGCCGGAAACGCTGATGTCGGCGCTCAATGAACTGTCTGAGGAATACGAGCGCGCCAAGGCGGATCCGCTGTTTCAGGCGGAGCTGAACCGTCTCCTTCACGAGTATGTCGGGCGTCCGACCCCGCTCTACTTTGCCGAACGCTGGACGGAGAAGCTGGGCGGGGCGCGCATTTATCTGAAGCGTGAGGACCTGCTGCACACCGGTGCGCACAAGATCAACAACGCCCTCGGCCAGGCGCTGCTGGCGCTGCGCCTGGGCAAGAAACGCATCATTGCCGAAACAGGAGCCGGCCAGCATGGGGTGGCCACCGCCACGGTCTGCGCCCGGTTTGGTCTCGACTGCACGATTTACATGGGGGCGGTGGACATGGCGCGCCAGGCGCTGAACGTGGCGCGCATGAGGTTCCTTGGAGCCAAGGTGGTCGCCGTCACCGCCGGTCAGGCCACCCTGAAGGAGGCCGTCAACGAGGCCATGCGGGACTGGGTGACGAATGTCCGCTCGACCCATTACATCCTTGGCAGCGCCCTGGGCTCGCATCCCTTCCCGATGATGGTGCGCGATTTCCATCGGGTGATCGGCGTGGAAGCCCGTCAGCAGATCCTGGAGCGTGAAGAGCGCCTGCCCGACCTGCTGGTGGCCTGCGTGGGCGGTGGCAGCAACAGCATCGGCCTGTTCCATCCGTTCCTGAATGATGCCAATGTCCGCATGATCGGCGTCGAGGCAGGCGGCGAAGGCATCCTGCCTGAAAAGCACGCGGCACGATTCCAGGGTGGACGCCTTGGCGTTCTTCAGGGCACCAAGACCTGGCTGCTGGCCAATGAAGACGGCCAGATCGAGCTGACTCACAGCGTCAGCGCCGGTCTCGACTATGCGGCCATCGGTCCCGAACATGCCTGGCTGCATGAGATGAACCGGGTGGAATATCATTACGCCACCGATGAGGAAGCCCTGGAGGCCTTCAGCGAGCTGAGCGCCGTCGAAGGCATCATCCCGGCCCTCGAAAGCAGCCACGCCATCGCTGAGGTGCGCAAGGTCGCGCCGAAGATGGGCAGGGACGAGGTCATCATCGTCAACCTCTCCGGCCGTGGGGACAAGGACGTGGCCCAGGCCGCCCGGATGATCTTTAAAGAAGAGATCAAGTTCTAGGCCTCGGCCTCGCCAACCATGCGACGTCTGTGGTTCTGGATCCTCTGCCTGCTGCTGGTCTGGACCGCTTGGGAGCTTTGGAGGACATCGGTTTCGACCGTCACCTTTGACCCCGCTTTTTTGCGGCTGGGCCCGGCCGAGATCGGGCGTCTGCCTCTGGCGGTGCGCTTTGATGCACCGATGGGATCCGAGCACGGGGCGCTGACCTACAATGCTCAGCCCTTTCGTGTCAGCAGGCACCTGGGGGATGACCTGAACGGCATTGGCGGATTGAATTCGGACCTTGGTGACGCAGTCTTTGCCGCAGGCCTTGGGCGCGTCATTTATGCCGGTGAACCCGGAACGGGCTGGGGCAAGATGATCATCCTCGGGCATCGCGTGTCAGGGAAGGGGACGGTGAGGGTGATCCAGACCGTGTATGCCCATCTCGATCAGATGCTCGTCCGTCATGGCCAGGTGGTGCAGCGAGGGGAGAAGCTGGGCACGGTGGGGACGGCCGGCGGCCAATACCTTGCGCACCTGCACTTCGAAGTGCGTGAGGGAGCTTTTGTGAACCCTGGGGTGGGTTATGCCGATGCGCCTCTGAACCGGTTGTCTCCCGAGGCCTTTCTCCGTGAACATCGGGGTGCGGAGGAGGCGCTGCTGAATCCGGCGCCCACACTGCGCTAGGCAGACGCAGGCTTGACCTTCACGCTGTCGCGGCCATGAGTCGCGCCCCCATCATGGCCCAATTCCGCACCGTCAAAGGCTTCCGCGACCTCTTCCCCGAAGACTGCGCGCTTCGTAACTACATCTTCGACACCTGGCGTCAGGTGGCTCGGCGCTATGGCTTTGTGGAGTATGAGGGGCCGGTGATTGAAAGCACCGACCTCTACAAAAAGAAGAGCGGCGATGAAATCACCGCCCAGTTGTTCTGCTTTGAGGACAAGGGCGGGCGCGACATCTCCCTGCGGCCTGAGGTGACACCGACGCTGGCCCGCATGGCCACCGCCCGGCAGCGCGACTACAAGAAGCCGATGAAGTGGTTTCAGATCGGTTCCTGCTTCCGCTATGAAGAGCCTCAGGAAGGGCGCTCCCGTGAGTTCATCCAGTTCAACGCCGACATCCTGGGTGATGCCAGCCAGGGCAGCGATGCCGAACTCGTGGCGCTGGCCGTGGATGTGATGCTGGCCTTTGGCATCCAGGCGGAGGACTTCAGCATCCGGCTGAGCAACCGTCAGATCTGGACGCAGTTCCTTCAGGACAAAAACGTGCCTGAGGAGCACTGGACGACCTTCCTCTCCATCATCGACAAGATCGAACGCGCCCGGCCAGAGGACACGGCGGAGAAGCTTTCCAATACGGGGCTCACGCTTGAGGAAGTACGTGGCTTCATGGCCTCCGTGGATGGCGGGCACCCGATTTTTGCCAGCCTGCGCGCCGACCTGGAAGCTCGCGGTTTGTGGAAGTACGTGCGGATTGACGCCACGATTGTTCGCGGCCTGGCCTACTACACCGGCATGGTCTTCGAGGTCTTTGATTTGAAGCATGGACTGCGTGCCGTGGCTGGCGGCGGCCGCTATGACAAGCTTTGCGCCCTGATCAGTGATGGGGGCGTGGACATGCCCTCCGCCGGATTTGCCATGGGTGACGTGGTGCTCGGCATCCTGCTTTCGAAGACGCCCGGAGCTCAGATGGGCATCACGGAGTATCTGAACGCCCAGATGGGTGTGGAGGCTTATGTGGTGGTGGCCGATGAAGCTCAGCGCGGTCCCGCCCTCGCCGCCGTCCAGGCGCTGCGTTCGGCAGGTGTTAAGGTGGATTTCAGCATGGCCGCCCAGAAAGTGGGCAAGCAATTCCAGGCCGCTGAAAACCTGAAGGCTCGGTTTGCCGTGGTTTTTGGGGCAGAATATCCTCAGGTGCAGTTGAAAAACCTCGTCAGCCGTGAGCAGACCCTGGTCGCTGCGGATGCTCTGGTGACCACGCTGCAGGAGGCGTTAAAGCTGCCGGTGATGGGCCCGCTGATCGCCTGAGTGGTGAAGCCGTCATGGTTTTCGCGGTTGATGCTGTGAAAGGCTTGGTGGTGCCCATGAGGTGTCGTCGGCCAGGCTGGGAGGGTTTCAGGTTGGAGGGGCTTCGTGGCGGATGGTTGGATCGCGGGGTGTGGCGGGCTGAAGCCCAGCACTCCTTGGGTGGGCCGTCGTGGTGTAATCTAGCCTTTGGAACTTCCTTGGTCATTGGATTCTGGTCATGGGTCATTCCCAGAAAGGCCATGCCTTTTCGTGTGCCTGGAAGAGCCCCGGTTCGAGGGGAAACTCGAGTCGGCAGAGTCAGGTAAGAACTTTGTGAGCTGCATTAAGGTTATTGATTTCATAATTTCTGGACGCTAATATGCGTTAATTCTCAATATTGAAATGAGCTCCAGTCTTACCCTTGTCCGTCTTGTGCCTCTGGTGCTGAAATTGACACTCGTTGTTGCGATTGCTTTCAATCTTGCGAGCGCTGCTCCTCAAACTCGGCTTTTGGTGGACCTCTCCGATGAGCCGGCTCCGCAGGGTCTGAGCGCCTTTGATCTCTGCGTGCTGAAGGTGGATGCGCAGGTTGACCTGGAGGCTGCGCATGCGCTGGGGAATTTGTGTCTGGCGCGTGTGCCGCTTTTTGATGTGCCGGTGAATTCACCCGCTGCGAAACTGGCCAGCGAACTCCAGGTGCCTCTGATGGCAGGAGATGAAAAGGGCGTGGTGCATCTGGATGCGACCCATCCCCGCTGGCCTCACGTGGTGGTGCATGAGCTGGTGGAGACGGCGGCTGAACGCGGGTTTGACGGCGTGGTGCTCTGTCAGACCGAGGACATCAGCCAGGATGCCGTCAGGGCGGCGGTTCTTCGGGTGCTGGAACTGATCAAGACAGCGTATCCGGACAAGCGCCTCATGATTGAAGGCGGGTTCGGGCTGGTGGCGGAGGCCCGGCGTCAGCTCGACGGGATTCTTTTCATCGGTGAAAAGGTCGGTGAAGAGGCGCTCATGGCCCGTCGGATCCGTGAATCGGCCAGGCTGGGCGTGCAGCCGTATGTGGTGGGTTTTGCCACTCCGGAAGACAGCCGTGAGATCCCGCAACGCGCGGCTGCGATTCGTGAACTGGGCGGCGTGCCATTTTTCACGACGCGTGAGCTGACGGGCATCAACCTGGGGCCCCTGGATGAGGTCTCCCGTCGCGTGCTGGTCCTGCATTCCGGCAGTGCCGAGGAAAGCTACACAGCTCAGGTGCTGCATGGCTCCTTGGAGTGGATGGGTTATCAGGTGGTGTATCAAAATGCGGCTGAAGACTCGAACAGCGACTGGGGCCGCGCCCATGAGCAGATGCAGGCCGTGATCCTGGATCAGAGCCTTGGCGTGGATCGTGAGCGTCAGCATCGGCTGGCTCTCATGGTGGCGGGCCTGGAAAAACAAAAGGTGCCTCTGCTCCTGACGGGCATTCCCTGGGAGAACGAGGAGGATTGGAAGCTGGTGGCGAGTGCTCTGAAGCTGAAGGGCAGCGGTCAGCCGGTGATGCATCCGGGCAGAGCGATCCGTCACCAGGCGGACAACAGCCTGCTGGCAGCTACGGCAGGAGCGGCGGCGCGCACAACCGGGCTGCTTGATGTCAGGGCGACGGCAACGGAGGCGCATGTGGCGTTGTCGGTGCGCTGCGAGGAGCCGAAGCCGGCGATTTATGATCAGGCCTGGCTTGCCTCCTGGGGAGGGGCTTTTCTCGACCCCCTGGCCCTGGAGGTCGGGCCGCAGATCGAGCCGCTGCTTTTTCTTGAGCGCTGGCTGGGGGGGCAGGCCGTGGCCCCGGTCATGGACACCACGAGCCTGGACGGGCATCGCCTGCTGGTGACACAGGTGTTTTCGGACGGCTTTGCGACGGCCAGCGACCAGCCCGGCCTTCCGATCGCCGCAGAGGTGATGGAGGAGAAGGTGCTGGCCCGCTATGGCTTGCCAGTCACGGTGGCCGTCAATGAAGCGGATGTACGCGGCTGGACACCGGGGCTGAATCCGCGCATGGCGTCGCGTCTTGAACATGCCGCCCGGCAGATCTTCAACCTGGGGAATGTCGAGCCGGCTTCAGCGGGCCTGAGCCGTCCGGTTTCCTGGACGGGGGTTCAGCCTGAAGGCGGTGTGCTGAACGCTGGCGCTGGGGTTCAGTCGCCTGGCATGGAGCGGGAAATCGCCGGATCGCTGGCCTATCTGCACCGGAATCTGCTGCCCAAGGGCCGCGCGATGAGCGCGATGAGCTGGCCTGTGGGAACGGTGCCCAGCGCGGAGGCCTCCGCCTTTGTGCAGAAGATGAAGGTTGAGAGCCTGGTCACCCGCCGCGCGCCTTCGTTGCTGGCCAGTGCCGCCCCGCTGCAGCCGAGGAACTGGAGGATCGGACGTCAGGGCGTTGTCATGCTTCAAGATGCGGGGCTGCGTCAGTCGGAGGAAGTCATTGCGTCCATGCATCGTGGCGGCCTGGGGCGCTGGACCGAGCCCGCGCAGGTCAGCCTGCGGTTTCAGGATGTCGTGCGCAGCCAGGATTTGCAGCAGGTGGAGAGGATTCTGGACTGGTGCTCCAGCCAGCCCTTCCATGCCGTCAGCGCCGGTCAGTATGCGCGTCTGATGCGTGATGCCGCCGAGACCCGGATCTTTCAGACCGGGCCCGGCCGCTGGATTCTCGTCAATCAGGGCAGCGCCCGGACCGTGAGGCTTCCTGCGTCGGCGGGCGTGCCTGACCTGGCCCAGTGCCGGGGTGTGGCCGGCTTCATCCGTCACGGCGGCCAGATTTACATCCACACCCTGGGGCTGCGCCGCACCGAGCTGGTGATGCGTGCCGAGCCGCAGCGTGACTATCTGCGCCTTGCCTCGGCGACGGCGGACGTCCGTTACCTGGAGGCTGCAGGCAGCCGTGCCTCCTTCCAGGTGCTGCACACGCGGCCTGTCGAACTTTGCTTCGACGGCATGATGCCGGGCACCATCTGCCAGATGCTCACCAACGGCCAGCCTGACTACCTCATGGCGGACACGCAGGGTCGCATTGAATTCAGCGTGCCCAGTCAGGCGACGATCCAGCTCCGGATCCTGCCCTCCCACACGGCGGCCATGCGTTGAGTCCGCTCGAAGCTTCTCCCGACCTTTATCCCATGGCTTTTCGAATCCTGCTTCTCATCGCCCTCTATTCAACCCTTGCCTTCGTCTGGGATCGCCGTCTTCAGGTCACGGCCGAGGTCCCTCTGGAGGACGAGATTGAACGCCAGCCGCGGCTGGAAAGGCTGACCCGTTACCTGATGAAGGCTCCGCCCGAGGTGGTGAAGCCGATCTTGATGAGCATCGCCCTCATGCCGGATGACCGGCTGGCCAGAGTGGACGCCTGGCTGCGTCGGACGCCCTCGGAGCAGCTTCGCGAGCTGACGGTCCAGGATTCGCCGATGCTGCGCAAGGCCGGGTCACTGCGTGACTCCCTGCTGCTGGGCTGGCTGGGGCAGGAACATTCCGCTCCCCCGCTGGAGGCGCATCTGATGATTTGTGCAGCCGGCGATCGGCTGGACGATCAAATGAGGAATTTTGCCCTCCAGTCTCTGTCCGGCCGTGCCTTGAAGTCCGGGGATCATGAAACGGCATTGCGCATCATGGAGCGTGCGGTGGCCGTTCCCGGAGCAACCTGGAGCGTGGTGAAAGGTTATCTGCAAAGGGCCTCCGAACGTGAGCTGCTCCGTCCTGCGCTATCCGTGCTCGACACCTGGCTGAAGAGGCATGAGGCAGCTGCTCCCGCCAGGGAGGTTGAGGAGGCCCGCGAAATGCAATGTGCCTTCCTGCTTCGTTCAAGCCAGGCTGCCGAGGCGCTGGACATCCAGGTGCAGGCGCTGAAGGCGGCTCCCTCCGGTCAGCCGCTGCCGGAAAGCGTGCTGCAGCGTGCGGTCACTGCCGCTCGTGCGGCCGAGACACCGACGGTCATCCTGCCCTTGCTGGAACAGCATCTGAGCTGCTTTGCCGAGCATCACGTCTCGCCTTTGGAGCTCTTGAAAAAGCAGGATGCCAGCGCGGACTATCATCACTGGCTGGTGGAGTACGTCTCCTTCGCGGAGCCGGTGCTGCCCGCCCTGCGCTCCTATGAAGCCTGTCAGAGGCTTGCGGCGATGGGCGAGGGCGGCGCGCTGGCCCGTGTCTGCGCCCTGGCTGAATCCGCAGGTCGGAAGGACGACGCCGTGCTTTTTCTGGAGCAGGCCCTGGCGAACGCCGTGCTCAGACCTGGGGTGCTGTCCCTGACAGGCATGCAGCCTTTGGCCAAAAGGGTGGTGCTTGAGGCCATGAAAAAGGCGCCCGGAGATCGTGAGCTGCACTATGCGGCAACCCTGGCTGATGCGGCTGCGGCACCGGCTTCCGCGACGGGGTTGTGGCAGGCCTACCTGCGTCGGTTTCCTGAGGATGCCCCGGCTGCCCGTCGTCTGATCCAGGCTCATTTGAATGCCAGGCAGCCGACTCTGGCCCTGCGTGTTCTGGAAGGCATGAACGAAGGGGGGCTGACAGAAGCCGACAGGCATCAACGGGAGTTGCTGCGTCAGCTTTGAGCCTGGAGCATCTTGACGAGCAGGCGTCGGCACAGCCAGGCGGCAAGCAGGCCGCCGCTCAGGTCTGCCAGCCAGTCCCAGGGGTCATTGCCAAACCTGCCTGGAGTGAAGGTCTGGTGGAATTCATCGACGGCGCCGATGATGCCGGTGAAGAGCAGCCCTGCGAGAAGGAAGCGGGCGGCGCCTGGCGGCGGACGGCTTTGACCCCAAAGGGCGGTCAGGAAGCAGAAGGCCCCGCCGGCGAAATAAGTGCAGTGAAGCAGCTTGTCCTTGAGGGGGAAGGACGGGCCGCTGGGCAGGGGCGTGTTGGCTGACAACATCCAGAGAACAACGGTCCAGGCCAGCAGTGCCAGCCACCAGAGCAGCGGCTTCTGAAGAAGCCTTGCCGCAATCCGAAGCCACAGCCGGCTCCGGCTCATCCTTCCTTCATTTCCTGTTCCATCCGTTCGCTGAGCCACTGCTTGATCATGCTCTGGTAGTTCAGGTAGCGGCGACGGGCGATGCGCTTGATGCGGCTGAGCATCCTTGGGTCAAAGCGCAGGGTGATGGTGGTGGATTCACGGACATCGTTCCGGTGGATCGACATCTGAAGCAGGCGGGCGTCGAGCTGGTGAGCGCTCCAGAAACGCCCCTCATCCTCTTCCTGTTCGAATGGCGGCACGTCCTTCCAGGAACGAACCAGGGCGAGATCCCCCTCCAGATAGGCGGGGCGGCTCGTCAGGGTGGTGTCTCCTTTGCGGCGGGGTGGTTCCATAAGGGGTGGTGTCAGGCAAGATCGGCCTTTTTCCGTTCGAAGAAGACGTGTTCCGAGGCGGTCATGTCACGGGCGAAGACGACACGTCGATTACTGCCGCTGGTCCAGGAGATGCTGAAGACCGCCCTGCCGCGCAGGGATTTGCCAAGGTTGTAGCAACGGGAGTTCGCTCCTTTGTCATGATCCTCGGGGAAGAGTTTCAGTGAAAAGGGATCCTCCAGGGATTCCTCAATGTCTTGGGGAGGAAGCGGGGCCGGTTTTCCCTGGGAAAAGAAAGGGTTTCGCAGCTGGGCGGCGGCTTCTTGATGACGGAGCAGTTCCATAAGAGAGTGCTTTAGGCATCCTCAGCCTTTTTCCGTTCAAAGAAGTCGTGTTCGGAGGCGGTCATGTCCCGGGCGAAGACCACGCGGTATTTTTTGCCGTCCGTCCAGAAGACGCTGAACACCGCCCTGCCACCGAGGGCCTTTCCCAGATTGTAATAGCGTGCCTCCGAGCCGTTGCCGTTTTCATCTGGCAGGAACTTCAGTGAAAAGGGATCCTCGAACGACTCCTCAATGTCCTTGGGGGGCAGTTTGGTGAGGTCGAAAGATACGCCGAGCCAGTCGAAGTCCATGATGTGCAGATACTTTCAACGTACGAAACCAGGGGCGTCTCGCTATTTCCGATATTGAATCAGTTCTATCTCATAACCCTCGGGGGCGTCAATGAAGGCGAACACGCCGCTGGAACTTTCTGTGGGCCCGTCGGAGAGCGGGTAACCGCAGGCGGCGGCATGGAGGGCGAACTTTTCCAGATCCTCCACCTCGAAGGCCAGATGGGTGACGTCCGGGCCAAGCTGCACCGGGCCGCTGGCGGGGAAGGAGCAGATCTCGATGAGTTCGTCGCTGTTCGGAGTCTTGAAGAAGACGAGCTCGGAGCCGCGTGGGGACTTGTGCCTCCGGACTTCTTCAAGCCCGAGGACCTCCTTGTAGAAGGCGACGGTCTTGTCGAGGTCGTTCACGCGGTAGCGGGTGTGGAGAAGCTTTTTGACCATGGTCATGCGAAGGGTGGATTGACGCACAATCGGCGCGTCAAGGCGCTTGGGCAAGACAGACATTTGCGCTCCGATGCGGCCGCCCGTAAGAGGAGCCATGTCCGACCGCCAGCCCGCCGTTCTCTTCATTTTCATCACGCTTGTGCTCGACATCCTGGGCATCGGTCTGGTGGTGCCGGTCCTTCCTGGCCTGGTTCAGCATTATCAGGAGGGCAGTCTCGCCGCAGGTTCGGTGACCTACGGCCTGCTTGCCGCGACGTATGCGCTGATGCAGTTTCTCGTGGCCCCGCTCATCGGCAGCCTGTCCGACCGTTTCGGACGCCGTCCGGTCATCCTGGTCTCGCTGCTGGGTTCCGCGATCGACTACTTCCTGATCGCCTTTGCGCCCAACCTGGCCTGGTTTGTCGTGGGTCGTGTGGTGGCCGGAATCACGGCGGCCAACTACGCGGCGGCCTCCGCCTACATCGCGGACATCAGCCCGCCGGAAAAGCGCGCGGCGAACTTCGGCCTGATCGGCGCCGCCTTTGGCATCGGTTTCATCATCGGACCGGTGCTCGGCGGCCTGTGTGCCAAGTTTGGGGTGAAGGTGCCCTTCTTTGTGGCGGGCGGCCTGACGCTGGTCAACTGGGCCTACGGCTGGTTCGTGCTGCCGGAGTCACTGGCTCCGGAAAACCGGCGTGCCTTCAGCTGGCGGCGCAGCAATCCGGTCGGCGCGTTGATGGCCCTGCACCGTTTTCCCGCGCTGCTGGGGCTGGTGCTGACCTACTTCATCGCGGTTTTGGCGCACCAGGTCTACCCGAGCATCTGGGTGCTTTACACCTCCTTTCGCTATCAGTGGACGGAACTGCAGACGGGGCTTTCGCTGGCTGCCGTGGGCTTCATGGCCGGCTTGGTGCAGGGCGGGCTGACCAAGCGCGTGGTCGGCAGGCTGGGGGAGCGCCGCACGGTGATGGCCGGGCTCTTTCTGGCTGTTTTTCTGTATGCGGCCTACGGCATGGCCTCCCAGGCCTGGATGATCTACGGCTGCATCATCATCGGCAGCCTGACCGGCCTGGTGACGCCTGCGGTTCAGTCACTCATGACGCAAAGCGTGCCCGCCAATGAGCAGGGCGAACTGCAGGGAGCCTTGAGCAGCCTGTCCAGTGTCGCAGGAGTGGCGGGGCCCGTGGTCTGCACGCAGCTCTTCGGCTTTTTTGTCAGTGACAAGGCGCCGCTGCAGCTGCCCGGGGCGCCGTTTTTCTGGAGCTCGCTTCTCATGGTCGCGGCCCTGGCCGTCGCCGTGCCGTCCTTGCGCCGGATCAAGACGGTTCACTGATCTTCCGCAGGGCGGGATTCACGCACGGCATCGAGGGTGAGCTGCCATTGCTCCTCGCCACGCCAGAAATTTCGCTGCACGCGCATGGCGACGTCCCAAGGCGGTTTCGGCAAGTTTTGCAGAGGGGCGTTGAACCACCGCGCCTCCATGTTGACTCCATCCTGGGTGAGGATCACGCGCAGGTGCTTGTCCTTCATCGTGCGGCCGGGCAGCCTTGGGGTGATCTTGCGGCAGAGGAAAAGCGGCTCGCTGTTCTGCTGGCCGAAGGGTTCCATCAGCCGGAAGTTCTGCAGGAAGTCGTAGGTGAGGTCGGACAGCCTGACCTCGGCGTCCATCTCCAGGATGGGCGTCAGGGCCTCGTCGCTCAAGGCCTTGCGGGCGGCCTCGCAAAAGGCGGTGCGGAACACCTCGAGCTTGTCCTCGGTGATCGAAACCCCGGCGGCCATCGCGTGACCTCCGCCGCGTACGATGTGCTCCCGGCAGATGTCGATGGCCTCGACGAGGGAGAATCCGGGGATGCTCCGGCCGCTGCCCTTGCCCATGCCGTTTTCATCAAAGGAGAACAGGATGGTCGGCCGGTTGGCGATCCTGGAGATGCGTGAGGCGACGATGCCGACGACGCCTGGGTGCCAGTTGCGCGAGCCCAGCACGATGGCCTGGTGCGCCTCCAGGCTGCCGAGTTCGAGCAACATTTGTTCGGCCTCGGCATAGACGTTCTGCTCGACGGCCTGCCGGTCGCGGTTGTGGCTTTCCAGCAGGGCGGCGTACTCGGTGGCGGTGTGCGAATCCTCGGCCAGCAGGAGCTGCAGCGAGGTCGAGGCGGTGTCCAGCCGGCCTGCGGCGTTCAGGCGGGGGCCGAGCCGGAAGCTGACATGGTGCGTCTGCAGAAAGCCGTCCACGCCCGCTGTCTGCTTGAGGGCCTGCAGGCCGATGCGCTCGGTCTGAGCGAGGGCTTCCAGGCCGCGCCGGACGAGCAGCCGGTTTTCATCCACCAGGGGCACCAGGTCGGCCACGGTGCCCAGGGCGACGAGGTCGAGGGTGTTCTTGAGGTCGAAGTCGGGAAGCCTGCGTGCCTTGAGCAGGGCATGGGCGACCTTGAAGACAAGGCCGGCGGTGCAGAAGTAGTGGTATTTGTCCCCGAGCTTTGGATTGACCAGCGCCACACATTCCGGGCGTCCCTGGGGAGACAGCTCGTGGTGGTCGATGATGACGCAGTCCACGCCTTGTTCGCGGAGCCACTTCAGCTCGTTGATCGAGGTGGTGCCGCAGTCAAGGGCGAGCAGCAGGTCGGGCTTGCCGAATTCGTCAAACAGTCGGGTGAAGCCGTCGAGGCTGAGGCCATAGCCCTCGTCCATGCGTGACGGCAGGAAAAGGTGCGGCTGGACGCCGTAGGCGCGCAGCGTCAGGCACATCAGCGACATGGAGGTGACGCCGTCGACGTCGTAGTCGCCGTAGAGGGCGACACGCTGCTTTTCATCGACGGCGCACAGGATGCGCTCCACGGCGATGTTCATCTCCGGCAGTTCCCCCGGGTCGCCCAGGGTGGCGAGCTTGGGCACCAGGAAGTCGCGCACGGCGGCGGCGGTGCGCAGACCGCGCTGAGCCAGCAGCGTGCAGAGCAGCCGTGGCAGACCGGTGTCCGCAGCCAGAGCATCCACGCCCTCGGGCGCCGGCTTGACGAGCCAGCGCGGAGGACGCGTGTTGGGGAGCGGAAGTTCGGAGGCGAGGGCCATCGGCAAAATCGTAACCTCCTTGTATGCAGCACGCGGGTGGGCTAGTCAAAGCCTCGCTCTCAATGAACTACGCAACCAGCTCCCAATTCACCGCCGGCCGTCTTTGGCTGCTGCTTCTTGGAGTGCTCCTCGCCCTGGCCGGAATCGTGTTCACCTGGGTGCTCTGGACGGCCTGGCAGCGTGCCGAGGAAACCCGTCGCTGGGTGCCCACGGCCTGCAGGATGGTCGTCTCCAAGGTCGTCATGGAAAGGCCGACGCCGAACTCCAACCCGGCCTACCGTCCGGACATCCGCTACAGCTATGTCTTCAACGGCGGCAGTTACACGGGCACCCGGCTGAAGCGTGTGGACAGCCCCAGCCAGCACCAGGACGTGGTCATCCAAAGGCTCCAGCCCTGGCCGCCCGGGAGTGAGTCGACCTGCTTCGTCAATCCAGCCAGCCCGGGCATGGCGGTGTTGAAACATGACACACGCGCCGCCTTGTACTCGATCTGGTTCCCGCTGCTCTTTGTCGTTGGCGGCCTGCGCATGGCCTGGGGAGCGCTGCGGGCCGAAGCTTGCCGAACCGGTGAAATGATTTAACTGAAATCAACCCTCCTTCATCATGACGAACCTTCTCTGCTTTGGCGATTCCAACACCTGGGGCTTTGATCCGAGCTCGATCACCGAGATCTTTCCGCGCCGTCATCCGGCCCAGGTGCGCTGGACGGGCGTGCTGGCGGCCGAGCTTGGCTCCGCCTTCCGGGTCATCGAGGAGGGGCAGAACGGGCGGACGACCGTGCATGACGATCCTTTGAATGTGGCCCGCAACGGCAGGGAATACCTGCCTGCCTGCCTGGAGAGCCACAAGCCTCTCGACATCGTGGTGATGATGCTCGGCACCAATGACCTGAAGAGCTATTACAATCTTCCCCCCGGTGAGATCGCCAACGGGGCGGGCATCCTGGCGCGCATGATCCTGGGCAGCACCGCCGGCCCGGGCAACCGTGCGCCGCGCCTGCTTCTGGTCTGTCCGCCCCAGGTGGGCGACCTTTCTCATCTGCCCGACCTGCAGGCGAAGATTCCGGACGGCATCGCCCGCAGCAGGCAGTTTCCGCGTTATTACCAGGCGCTGGCCAAGGCCCTGGGATGTGACTACCTGGACAGCCAGAGCCTCATCACGACCAGCCCGGTGGATGGCATTCATCTGGAGGCCGAAGCCCATGCCATTCTCGGCAGGGCGATGGCGGCAAAGATTCGCGAGATGACCGCGCCTTCACTTTGAGGAAGGCGCCTGTTATTTCTGACGCATGCGTTCAGCGATCTCGATGATGGCCAGGATGACCTCCATGGTGACGCGGGCGCTGATCATGTAGAGAAGAAAGGCGACCGGACCGGTCACGAAGGTGAACAGGCCGTAGAAGACGCTGCCTTCCGTGAAGCCCTTGAACATCCAGCCCAGGGCCGCGAGCAGGGCGGCGCCGAGGCTGAGGGCGTAAAGCAGCCGGATCAGGTGCGGGGTGACGAAGCGCTTGAAGGAAAAATCCAGCAGCAGGTCCATCAGTGCCTGCAGCATGGCGCGCACGCCGTCCCACGACGTCGGGGGTTTGGAGGGCAGGGGGTCCGGGGAGCTCATGAGGTGGCTTATTTAAGCAGATGCAGGCTGAACGGGTAGCGGTAGGCCACGCCGTCACTGGCCTTGATGGCGCCCAGGATCATCAGGACGATGGCGGCGATGCCGACACCGAGGGCGACCAGGATGGGAAGGATCAGCCAGAAGGTCAGCGTGCAGAGGAAGATGACGATGCTGAGGGTGATCTGGAAGTTGACCACCTCGCGTCCCTGATCCTTCAGAAAGGGCATTTCGTCCTTCTTGATCAGCCACATCAACAGAGGGGCCACGATGTTGAGCACGGGCGCATGTGGAAGCAGAAAGCCCACGAAGGGCAGCAGGTGGCAGATGATTGCCATCGTGCGTTCGTCTTTTGACGGACCGGCCTGACCGCCCTGCGGTGAGCCGCCGTCTTGAGGGAGTGGTTCGCTTTCCATGACGGACTCAAGCTCTCGCACACCCCGCGCCCTTGGCAACCCGGGAATCTCGGCCCTCTGCGCCTGGAAGAATCCGGGCCCAACAAACAATAAAAAATCCGGCAGACCCTGGGGTCTGCCGGATGAGCCTGAACCAGTGAGGAACGTGATCAGCCGTTTGCGCGCAGGATCTGGGCGAGGACGTAGGGCAGGATGCCGCCGGCGCGGTAGTAGTCGATCTCCACGGGGGTGTCGATGCGGACGACCAGCGGGATGTCAAAGCTGCTGCCGTCGGCCTTGTGGACGCGCAGGGTGGCTTCGCCCATGGGCTTGAAGTCGTTGCTGATGCCCAGGATGTCGAAGGTGGCGTCGCTGAGGTCCTTCACCTTGTCATAGTCGGCCTTGTCCTTGAAGTTGCAGGGCAGGACGCCCATGCCGACGAGATTGCTGCGGTGAATGCGCTCGAAGGACTTCGTGATGACGGCCTTCACGCCGAGAAGGCGCGTGCCCTTGGCGGCCCAGTCGCGGCTGGAACCCATGCCGTAGTCCTCGGCGCCGATGACGATGGTGGGCGTGCCGGCGGCCTTGTAGGCCTCGGCGGCGTCGTAAATGCTCATCTCGGTGCCGGCGGGCTGGTGCAGGGTGTTGCCGCCTTCCTTGCCGCCGAGCATCAGGTTCTTGATGCGCACGTTGGCGAAGGTGCCGCGGGTCATGACGAGGTCGTTGCCGCGGCGGCTGCCGTAGCTGTTGAAATCAGCCTGCGTGACGCCGTTTTCGGTGAGGAAGCGGCCTGCGGGGCTGTCCTTCTTGATGTTGCCGGCTGGGCTGATGTGGTCGGTGGTGACGCTGTCGCCAAAGATGCCCAGCGGACGCGCCCCCTTGATCTCGGCGATGTCGCCGGGGGTCATGCTGAAGTCGCTGAAGAACGGCGGGTGCTGGATGTAGGTGGACTTGCCGTCCCACTCGAACACTTCACCGACGCTGCCCTTGATCTCGTTCCACTTCGGATTCTGGGAGGCGAAGTCGGTGTAGAGCTTGCGGAAGACCTCCGGGGAGAGGGCGGACTGCATGGCGTCACGCACTTCGGCGAGCGTGGGCCAGATGTCCTTCAGGTAGACGCCGCTGCCGGCGACGATCTCATCCTTGCTGAGGTCGATGTCGACCGTGCCGGCGATGGCGTAGGCGACGACGAGCGGGGGGCTCATGAGGAAGTTGGCCTTGATGCTCTGATGGACGCGGGCCTCGAAGTTGCGGTTGCCGGAGAGCACGGAGGCGGCGACGACGTCCTTGGACTTGACGACGTCCTCAATGCCGGCGTCGAGCGGGCCGGAGTTGCCGATGCAGGTGGTGCAGCCGTAGCCGACGGTCTGGAAGCCGAGCTTGTCGAGCTCGACCTGAAGGCCGGTCTTGGTGAGGTAGTCGGTCACGACACGGGAGCCGGGGCCAAGGCTGGTTTTCACGGCGGGCTTCACGGTGAGGCCCTTGGCGTTGGCCTTCTTGGCCAGGAGGCCGGCAGCGAGCATGACGCTGGGGTTGGAGGTGTTGGTGCAGCTGGTGATGGCGGCGATGAGGACGGAGCCATCGGTGATGCTGTCCTTCACATCGGCCTTGCTGTTCACGACGACGTCGGCGGGCTGGAAGGGGGCGGCCTTGGCGAAGCCGCCGGCCTTGACGTCCGCGCCAAGCAGGTCGCGGAACTTGCCCTTCAGGGCGGGGACTTCGATGCGGTCCTGCGGACGCTTCGGACCGGACACGCAGGGAACCACGCCGCTGAGGTCGATCTCCATCTCGGTGGTGAATTCGAGCGCGCCCTTCTCGGTCGGAATGCCCCAGAGGCCCTGGGCCTGGAAGTAGTTCTTCACGGTGGTGCACAGCTCTTCGCTGCGGCCGGTGCCGCGCAGGTAGGCGATGGTTTCGTCATCGACGCCGAAGAAGCCCATGGTTGCACCGTATTCGGGGGCCATGTTGGCGATGGTGGCACGGTCGGTGACGGGCAGGCTGACGGCGCCCGGGCCGTAGAATTCCACGAACTTGCCGACGACGCCGAGCTTGCGCAGCTTCTGGGTGACCTCGAGCACGAGGTCGGTGGCGGTGACGCCTTCCTTAAGGGCGCCGGTCAGGTAGACGCCGACGACTTCCGGAACGAGGAAGGTGACGGGCTGGCCGAGCATGCCGGCCTCGGCCTCAATGCCGCCCACGCCCCAGCCGACGACGCCGAGGCCGTTGATCATGGTGGTGTGGGAGTCGGTGCCGACGAGGGAATCCGGATAAAACACGCCGTCCTTCTCCAGCACGCCCTTGGCAAGGTACTCGAGGTTGACCTGGTGGACGATGCCGATGCCGGGAGGCACGACCTTGAAGGTGTCGAAGGCCTGCTCGCCCCACTTCAGGAACTGGTAGCGTTCCTTGTTACGCTCAAACTCGAGGTCGAGGTTTTTGTTCAGCGCGTCCTGGGTGCCGGCGTAGTCGACCTGCACAGAATGGTCCACCACGAGGTCCACGGGCACGAGGGGCTCGACCATCTTCGGATTCTTGCCAAGCTGCTTCACCTTGGAGCGCATGGCGGCGAGGTCGACGAGGAGGGGGACGCCGGTGAAGTCCTGGAGGACGATGCGGGCGACGGTGAAGGGGATCTCGTAATCGCCCGGTGCCTTGGCATTCCAGTTGGCGAGGTTTTTGACGTCGGCCTCGGTGACCTTCTTGCCGTCCAGGTTGCGCAGCAGGGACTCCAGCACGATGCGGATGGAAACGGGCAGGCGGGAGACTTTGCCGATGCCTGCGGCCTCAAGGGCGGGGAGGGAGTGGAACTTGCCGTCGGAGCCGTTGCCGGTTTTGAAGGTCTGGAGGGTGTTCATTGAGTTTGGGGGAGTCAGGAAGTCGTCAGGGCACGGTCAAGCTGGCAAGCAAGCCGGGGGCCAGACCTGCGTTTGGGCCGTGCGGGGCCGGAGAAATAGCGAGAGGAGCAGTTTTGACACCCATTTTTTTAAGCTTCACCTGCGCCTGGATGAAAATCGTGTGGTTGTCAGGGGATTCCAAGGGGGCGCGAAAGGGGCTGGAGGCCATTTCGGGGGGGGCGGCAGGCCTTGGACAAGTCCACGAAAGACCTGGGGCAGGTGGCTTGATTTCTGCGATTCAATGCTAAGTCGGGGTTGATGGTTAGTTAAAATTTGATAAATTCTATCAAATTTTATAAACAACAGGCCTTGCCAATCCTCCTCCAGAAGCTTCGGCAGTCCGCCAAATCGGCGGTCCTGGTGGCTTGTGGTCTGACGCGACTGGCCAGGCGTCAGATGGAGGGCGGAGCCGTGCTGACTTTTCATGGACTTTGCCAGGATGGGCAGTCATCCGGGGTTCTGGATGCCAGCCTGCATTTGCCGGTTTCGGTGTTCCGTGCGGTCTGTCGTCATTTGAAGGCGTCCTATCAGGTGATGCCTCTCCAGGAAATGACGCAGGCTGTCCTGGCCGGGCGTTCCCTGCCATCCCGGGCGGTGGCCCTCAGTTTTGATGACGGGCTGGCTTCCAACTACCATCTGGGCTTCCCCGTGCTGCGAGAGCTGGGTCTGCCTGCGACGATCTTTCTGGCCACGGGTTTCCTGGATGGCACGCATCCCCTATGGTTTCAGGAGGTGGATCGCGCGCTGAAGGCCCGAGGAGCGGATGCTGCGGAGCTGGCCACGCGCCTTGCCCATTTGAAAACCCTGCCGGATGCCCTGATGCGGGGCGAGGTCAGAAAGCTGGCGGAAAATTGTGCGGCGGAGGAGGCGGAGGTTGCCCGGCCAATGAGCTGGCAGCAGGTTCGGGAGATGCAGGCCACGGGCCTGGTCCACTTTGGCGGGCACACGCACACGCATCCGATTCTGTCCCGATGCTCGTTGGAGCAGCAGGCTGAGGAAATCCGTGTCTGTCGTGATCGCATGACTGACGAGCTTGACAAGGCTCCAAGCCTGTTTGCCTACACGAACGGAGGTCCAGGGGACTTCACGCCGCAGACGCAGGAGCTTCTGGCCGCCCACGGCTTCCAGGCGGCTTTCACGATGATGCCCGCGCGGCTTGCCGCCGGTTTGACGGCCCATGCCCTGCCGCGTTATGGCAACCCCACGTCCGTGCTTGAGGCGGAGGCCACGGCTTCGGGAGCCTTTGAACTGGTGAAGCAATGGAGAGGAGGGCGCCGATGAGCCTGGCTTGCCTCATGCCTGTCACGGAACGGGGGATGTCCGTCATTTCAGGCGGTGCGCCGCTTCAGGTCGTGCAAACGGCCAAGTCGGAGTCATCCTGCGGACCTGCTTCCGCAGATTCGCTTTCTTCTGGCACCCGGTCCGAGGCAGCGCTGGCGGGTGGTGCGCGGCGGATCACCGTGGCGCATTTCATCGCTGCTCCAGGGGGTGGCGGCGCGGAGGCCATGATGCGGAACCTGGTGCGTGCCATGGAGCCCGCAGGCTGGAGGACCGTGGTCATCGTCATGGACGGACGGCCCTGGGGCCGGGAGATGGAGGAACTCCGGGCCATGGGAGTGGAACTGCATGATCTGGAGGCTTCAGCTTTCCTGCGCATCGGCACCCTGGCAAAACTGGTGCGCCTGCTGCGAGAAGTGCGTCCTGACGTGCTGCAGACCTGGATGCATCACGCCGACTTTGTGGGCGGCTGGTGTGCTCGGCTGGCGGGCGTGCACCGCGTGGTCTGGGGCATCCACTGCCGGGAGATTCATTCAAACCCGGGAGATTCTGAAAGCCGGATCCGCTGGTTCCGGCGGATGCTCGGGGCGAGTTCATGGCTGGTGCCGTCACGGGTGATTTCCTGCTCGGCGGCGGCGATCCGGGACCATGCCGCCATGGGCTACCCTGAAAGGCGCATGACCTGGGTGCCGAACGGCATCGACACGTCTCTTTTCAAGCCGGATGCCGCTGCGCGTGCGCGGGTGCGCCAGGAGCTGCGTGTTCCAGAAGCCGCGCCGCTGGTCGGCTTCATCGGGCGTTTTCATGAGATGAAGGATCTCGCGACCTGGCTGAGGGCGGCGGCGCTCCTCCAGTCCCGTCGGCCGGAGACACACTTTTTGTTATGTGGCGGCCATGAAACGGGCCTGGGCGACTGCGCCCGTGCGGCGCTTTCGGTGATGCCGTTCAGACAGCAGGTGCACTTCGCCCCGTTTCGCCCGGATCCGCAGGTGGTGTATCCGGCGCTGGACCTGTTCTCGCTTTCCTCACGGACCGAGGCCTGTCCGATGACCCTGATGGAGGCGCTTGCCTGCGGCGTGCCCTGCGTGACGACGGACGTGGGCGACTGTGCGCGGTTGCTTGGTGATTCCGGGCGTGTCGTGCCGGTGCATGACGCGGAGGCCCTTGCCCGGGCCTGGGAGGAGATGCTTGACCATCGTCCGCATGCTGAGGCGCTTCGGCGTGACGCCGTCGGGCGTTTTGACGTCCGGGCGGCGGCGCGTGGTTATGAAAAAGTCTACCGGGAGGTGCTGGCTGCATGAGGCTGCTGGCCGCCATTCTCCTGTTCACGTCCGCCCCGCTGCCTGCGGAGGTGAAGATCGCGCGTGTCGGCCCGATGAACCGGGTCATGCGTGTGCAGGAGGTGGCGGACAACGAGTTCGTGCTGGAGGCTGCACGGGGTGAGCGTGAGTCGCTGCAGGTCGTGCTGACGGGCAGGCCCGAGGAGATTCGCGGGATCCGGCTGGAGGTCGGCGACCTGCATGGCGCCGACGGGGAGTCGATCCCCGCCCCGCAGGTTTTCCGTGAGCATTACGTCAAGGTGAGCAGGTCCACGCCGATGTCGCCGCTGCCGCCGGGAGATTATCCGGACGCCCTGGTGCCGCAGGACTTCGCCTGGCAGCCGCTGCCTGCGGTGAAGCAGGTGAACCAGCCGTGGTGGATTGATGTGCACGCGCCGCATGGGAGCAGGCCGGGAAAGTATTCGGCGGAGGTCATCGCCCGTGACGCGATGGGCGCCGAGATGGCGCGCACGAAGCTGATGCTGCGTGTTTCGGACTTTGACCTGCCCGTGGTGCCGCGGCTGCGCACCTCGATCATGACGGTGTGGCGGCGCGTGGCGGAGGTGCACGGGTTTGACCGCCAGAAGGAGCCGCCGTCGCCGGCCCTGGCGGCATTGCTGAACCAATATTACGATCTTTTTGCCGAGCATCGCCTGAGCTGCGACCAGACCTACCCGACGTATCCGGACGGCGGCACCGGCAGGCTTGACCTGAAGCTGCTTGAGGCGGGCATGAGGAAGCAGATCCTGCACCGTCACGCCAGCACCCTGGGGCTGCCGATCTGGCAGGAGTGGCCGTTCCCCGACCCTCTGGGCAAGGACCGGGCCGCGGCCATGAAGTACTGCGCCACCTGGATGAAAACGCTTGAGCGGCTCAAGGCGGGGCAGCGGGGCTACATCATCATGGGCGACCTGGACGAGCCGAACAGTTACGGCGCCTACGCGCTGGTGAGGCGCTGGGGGGATTTCTTCAACGAGGCCGAGGCCACGCATGGAGTGCGCCTGCCGCTGCTGGTGACCGAGCAGCCCGCTCCGGATTCCTGGTGGTGGGGAAGCCTGGATGGTTTTGTGGACATCTGGGTGCCGCACTTCAGCAGCGTCTGGCAGGACATGGAGGGCGCGAAGGGCCGTCGTGACATCGCCCGCCGGATCAAGGCGGGGGACGAGGTCTGGTGTTATGCGGCGCTGGTGCAGATGCCGCAGGAGTGGCTGGACGCCCATGGTGGTCCGAAACAGCTCGCCGCCTCGAATCCGCCGGTCTGGTGCCTTGACTACCCGGCGATGAACCATCGTGTCCCGGCCTGGGTGATGCCTCGTCATGGCATCACCGGACTGACCTACTGGGACACGCTCTACGCCAGCAAGGGCGTGGATGTCTGGAAGGACGCGGGCAGCTTTCATCACCCGGATGGCAGTGTTCACAACGGCGACGGCAGCTTCATCTACCCTGCCACCAAGAAGCGTCATGGACGTGACATGCCGGTGGCGAGCATCCGGCTGAAGTGGCTGCGTGACATGTGCGATGATTATGACTACCTGATGCTGGCGCGTGACCTGGGCCTGGAGAAGGCAGCGATGCAGCTGGCGGAGTCGTTTGCCCGCGGTTTTGGCGACTGGGAAGATGATGTGGTCAAACTGATGAACGCAAGAAGCAACCTGACGGCATTGATCGTCCAAACCCGGGGCCTGCAGGCGAAAGGAGGTGCCCGATGACCCTCGAGATCATCACGAGCGAGGCCGGTTTCATGGCCTTGGAACCTGTGTGGGACAGGCTGCTCAATGAATCGGCCACGCACAGCCCCTTTCAGCTCTGGGACTATGTGCGCCTGTGGTGGGAAACCTTCCGGGCGGATTACCAGCTGTGCATCGGTGTCGTCCGTGACAAGGCTTCGCAGGTGGTGGGAATCGCACCCTTTGTCATCGGTGCGGACCGTGGGGAGTCACGCCAGCGCCTCAGGCATCTCGGATTCATCAACGGGCTGGGCGAAGTGCAGGGGGAGCGGATGGACTTGCTCGTTCAGGCCGGACGCGAGGCCGAGGTCACGCCGCTGCTGGCCGGTGTTCTGTCAAGATCCAGCGCCTCCTGGGATGTCGTGCGACTGAACAAGGTGCCCGAGGAGTCGCCTAACCATGCGCTGCTGCTTGCCGCGATGCGCCGCTGCGGCCTGGCCGCCGGGGTTCTCAACCAGTCCGCCTGCCGTTGCTTTGACCTGCCGGAGACCTGGGAGGCTTTTGAGAAGGTCAAGTCGGGCAACTTCAGGCGCAACATCCGCCGCTACTGGGGGCATCTGTTTGAAAGGCATGAGTCCCAGGTGGTGATGGACATGGAGCCCGCAATGGCGGCCGGTGAGTTCTTCCGCCTTCATGCCATGCACTGGCCGGACGGTGTCAGCTCCTTCCTTCTTCCGCAGGCGATGAAAATTCACGAGGCCCTGCTGCGCCTCTGGATGCCGGAGCGGCGGGTGCTCATGCCCTTCATCCTGATTGACGGCCGGCCCTGCGGGGCTGTTTACGCCTTCTGCCACCAGGGCG
>CAZXPU010000057.1:0-32710 GCA_964642905.1 uncultured Prosthecobacter sp. | reverse complement strand
GGATCGGCAAGAATCAGGCCGCCTTGTGAATCATGGGTCATGCCACTGGTCGAACCGGGGATCACACTGATCATGTCCTCGTCCTTGAATTCATCCTGATGGAGGCAGATGAACGAGTCGATTGGAGACAGGCTTGCTGTCAACGCCGGCCACTGCCTGTCCCTCAGCGTCAGGCTCGCCAGGTCAGCCTTGATCTTCAGATCCAGTGACAAAGATCCGAGCTCCGCAGGTTTGCGGGGCATCTTCACCTCCTCTGCGTGAGCCGAGCTCTCTTCCTCATCATAAAACAAAGGGACGGTGAAGGGCAGGCGCTGGCCGCCGATGAGCAGCGTGCCGCTGGCCACCCCCGTGCGTGAAAGGCTGACCGTGATCAGGCCACCCATCAGGTTGTTGGTAAATGCGTGATGGGGCAGCGTGCTGCGGTAGCTGCCCGCCAGCCCGGCAAAGGGATCGGTCACGGCGAGTGAAAACTCCAGGGTCGGACCGGTCCCGAAGGCGTTGGTGGCGCGGAACAGGATCTTGGCCGGCACGGGCTTGCCGCTGCCTGGGGCGATGCGGCTTGGGGCGGCCGGCCGGCCGTAAAGGCGTCCGGTGCGGGTGTTCAAGGTCAGGCCGGCGGGCAGCCCTGTGGCCTGGAAGGAGGTCGGATGATGAGTGGCGCTGAGCTGAACATCGACGGGCTGGCCGAGCGGAATGCTGTCCGCAAGACCTGGAGATGCCATCACCGGCAGATCCGCCGCCAGCGTGACAAGGGTGTCGCCCTGAGTGGAGACAGGGTCATTGCCAGGCGTGTCCAGCGTCACCTGGCAGGTGAAGACGCCGGCTTCAGCGGAGGTCATGCCCGTGATTTTAAGGAGGTCTTTTTGGGCACCGGAGATGACGGCCCCGGACGGCAGCGTGCTGTCGCTCAAGGCCTGGCCGCCACGCATCCAGCGGTGTTTCACCGACACGCCGGCGGCTTTCGGAACCTGGGTGATGCAGCGCATCTCAAGCGTTTTTCCAGCCTTCAGGCTGAGGTGATCGGGACCCCGGGTCACCAGTCCCAGCCAGGCCGTTTCAGAGACCACGGGCGTGCCGAGCTGATTCCAGGCGGTGAACTGGTAGCCTGTGGCATGGCTTGCCTGGGCAACGGGGATGACCAGTTCGTTGCCGGTGACGCCGGGCACGGGCTTGCCCGCGGCGCGCCATTCCCAGACCATCGGCCTGGAGCCTCGCACCTCGGAAATGATCCGGGCCTCCTGCCCGGCCTGCACCCACTGGCTCTGCGGCTGGACGGCGATGCGGGGTGGGACCGGACCAGGACTCGTGCCCGTGAGATGAATCACGAAGGGGTCGTCGTCCGGATCATTGCTGCGCAGGCTGACGGGAAGATCGTAGTCGCCGGGAGTCGTCGGATGGAAGACAAGGTCCACCTGCAGCACTTCTTGCAGGGGCAGCGTTGTCGGAAGCGTGCCCGCCAGTCGAAACGGCGAGCCCTCGGGAAAAACCAAGCTGAGCCCGGCGAGTGCGGCGCTGCCGTTGTTTTGCAGGAAGATGGAAACGGTCGATGTCGAGCCAAGGGCGGTCTTTGGGAAGGTCAGACGCGAAACCCCGTTGATCAAATCCTCATCGTACATCATCTCCTCATTGAACCGATAGACATTCAGCCTGGGAATGGCCACCCCCGTGCCTTGCAAGGCCAGGTCTAGCAAAGGAGCCGAGGTTCCGGATTCAGCGATGACGAGCCGGGCCGTCTGGGAGCCCAGGCTGAACGGTTGGAACCAGAGGGTGGTCTCCCATTCTTCACCCGGGGCCAGGAAGAGGCTGCCAGAGTCCGTCAGCTCAGAATGAAACGCCCCGTTGACGTCGCCGGTCATTTCAACCCGGCGGGCATCCAGGGTGCCGGAGCCGTTGTTGCGCAGGCGGATGGTTTTGCTGACCGGCTCACCGATGTCGATTTCCGCAGGTCCGAAATCCAGGATGCTGCCTGCGGGGATCTCGGTTCCCAGATTGTTGAAAACCTTCAGCGCCGGGATGCCACGGCCGCTTCCGAACAGAGGGATGCGAAGGCTTGTTTCATCAGGGTCATCGCTGTTGACCACCAGTTCCGCGAAGTAGTCGCCTTCGAGGCCGGGATGAAAAGTGACCAGCATTCCCGTGGTGCTGTCGGGGCCGCTCAGGCTCGTCCTGTCCGGGGCAAGCGTGAGGGTGAAGGCATCATCCGCATTGTTATCAAGGGTCACCGAGATGTTGTTCAGCGCGGCATCTCCCAGATTGCGCAATGTCACGGTTTGCGTCCCCGGCTTGCCAACCAGGACCTGACCGAAATCGATTCCCGTGCTCTCATCCACAGGCATGCCTGAAGCTGCCTCCACGGCGATTTCGGGGCCTGATGCCAAGGGGGCTGAACCCGTCAGCAGGCAGCGTAAACCGCTGGCTTTGACCGACAGAAACGACGGATAGGGCGAGTAGGCGGCCGTGCGGTAAAAATAACAGGTGTTTGGCGCCAGGGTACGCGTGGACGACACCCCTTTGCTCTGGGCTCCGGCGGGCAGGATGAGACGCGTTCCGACCGGGCTCCGGGTCGTGCTGCTGGTGCCGATGAGCATGGCTGCCTGGGTCGAGGCCTGGACATTGGACGTCACCACTCCGCTCAGCACGGCCTGAATGCCGTTCACTTCCGAACCACCGCTGCGCACCGGGCGTGTGGCCAGCGCCGGGGCGAATTCAGCGGCCGGTGTGGCGGGCAGATGAACCTTCATCAGCAGTCCTCCGGGCATGCCCGAGCCCGGTGACTCCATCTGGCCGGTTCGCCGAGCCCCCAGCAGCTCGCCTGGCCGGGAATAAAAAAGCACCAGGTCGTTTCGGGCAGGCAGGATGCCCAGGTCCTCTTCCAACGTCACCTGGGGGGTCAGACCAGGAGCAGGACCTGCGGGGGAGTCCAGCTTGTAAACCATTTGCCGCACCATCGTCTGCAGACTCACCGGGTCTTGTGTCTGCTCAAGTCCCAGGCACTGGATCTGCGTGCCATCATGGAAGGCGGAAAACACCGCCTGTCTGGGAAAGCCTCCGGTCATCGGCAGGGAGGACGGCAGCAGGTTGAGCAATTCCTTCGTGGCAGGTTTGAACCTGAAGAACTGACTCGCATGGCTGCCCCAGAGCGTCATCTCGCCGCTGAAGTCCAGGGCCAGCAGCTCCCCGCTGGGCGCGCTGCCCGGGGCATCCCCGCCAGAGCCCGTGAACGCGAGCAGCAGGGTGTGCACACCCGTGGCGGTGTCGACCTGGTAGATCGTGCCGTAGTTCAGAAGCTGCCCGGCCCCGGTGCTTCCTCCGGAGCGTGTCATGCCCGCCAGAATGCCATTGCCGATGGAGACAAGGCCGCCGGCAGGCGTGGCCCCCAGGTTTCGATCGGTGAAGCTGTGGACGATCACGTGCTCCCCGGTGACGGTGTTCAGCTTGAAAATGCTGCCGTAGGTGGCTCCCACGGAACCCTCCGTGGTTCCCCAAAGCCAGCCCAAAGCATCCAGATGAAGACTGCCATGGGGAGTCGCGCCAAGGGTGGATGTGAAAGACAGGACGGAGGAAAAGACGCCGTCACCTGCGTCATCGGGCACGAATTTAAACACGCTGCCCAGGTTGTCGGTTCCCCCCAGCGAGGTGGTTCCCCAGATTTCCCCGCTGCCGCTGAGGCACAGTTTGCCACGTGGGATGGAGCCCGGTGATGCGCCGCCGATTCCGGTGAAATGCACCTTCACCTCCAGCGCACGAGTCGCCCGGTTCCACCGGTAAAGCGTGCCATGACCGTAAAGTCCGCCTGCTTCCGTTGTGCCCCAGAGCCAGTCCCCGCTGCTTTCGGGCACCAGCGGGCCGGGCGTCCGGCCCCGTAAAGGTTCCTCCGGCTGCCCGACATCGGCAACCCAGGTGAAGCCGCTGCCATCGGGCTTGATCCTGTAGACAAAGGCCTTGCCTCCCGCGTAGGACCGCTGACCGATCCCCCAGACATCGCCTGAGGCGTCCTTGGTGAGCCCGGTGACCGGTGCCCGCAGATCTCCAAGGGCACCGCCCAGGCTGCCGAACTGGAAGAACACGCTCACGGCGCCCGTGGATTTTTGAATCTTGAAAAGGGTTCCGCGCGCGCCCACCCCGCCCGCCTGGGCCGCCCCCACAAGAAAGCCATCGCCATTGTCGATCAGCGAACCCACCGGAGAGGCGCCGGGTGAGCTGGGCACGGCGTTGCCCGAGAATTCATGCATCGTCTGCGATGCCCCGGTGGCCATGTGGATCCGGAACGCCGTGCCTGCCGAGCCTGAGCCGCTTTGGCTCGTCAGACCCCAAAGATAGCCGCTGCCATCCGGGGTCAGTCCACCGCTGGGCAGCCGGCCTTTGATGCCGGTGTGATTGCCGCTGAAATGGCCGATGACCGTGTAGGTTCCGGTCGAGACCCGGTACTTGAAAACCACGCCTCCATCGTAGCTGCCACCCGACCGTGTCACCCCCCAGAGGTTGCCAGAGGCGTCGGCGTACAGCTCACCCAGCGGCTCCGCACCGGGAAAAGCCCCGCCCGTGCCGGTGAAGGTCAGCATCTCACGGCAGGTCCCGGTCAGTTCGTCCAGACGAAAAAGAGACCCCAGTTCTGAAGCGCCTCCTTCACGGGTGGTTCCCCAAAGCCAGCGGTCCCCGGTCTTGCACAAGCACCCGCCGGGAGCCTTGCCAGGGTTGGCACCCGAGGCGCCGGTGAACGCCACCACGATCTGAGTCTCCCAGGTTTCCGGACGTGTTTTGTAAACAATCCCGTTCACGCTGGATGGCCCCCCGGCCCTCGCCGTCCCCCAAAGCCAGCCGCCCTGCCCGGGAAACAAGGACGAATTCGGCGCCTCCGCAGGCAGTGGCGCTTCCGGCCTGCTGCCATCGTCATACCCTGAAAAGGAAAGCCACCTCATGCGTCCTGTGGCCTCCATGCGGAAGATCGCACCCTTGTTCCAGGTGCCTCCCGTGCTTGATGTGCCATAAAAACCGCCGTCAGAATGCCAGAGAAGCATCGCTGAGCTTTGGGGGGCGGTGCCATCCAGTCCGGTCAAGGGCTCCAGCGCGACTGTCTGCCCCATGGCCAAGGCGGTGAATGCCAGCTGCGCCACAGCCACCAGGGCGTTGGCTCTCGGGGAAGGGATGAAACGCACCATGAATGGCCATCGTTATCCTGAATCGGTCCATTCGTCATGGGTAAAACATGGCCCGACGGCAGCGAAACGCTCGCCACCCCCCGCACTGGGAACCCCGCCGGATGGCCGGGGGTGCAAAAAGTGGTGGTCATTGCCGTGGCTCGTGGCTAGTGTGGCGGCCATGTCCGGGCCTGACCGGGCTGATTTGACCCTCTGCCGGGCGGGTGTCCGGCGCTTCTGCGGTTTGCCAATCCGGGGAGTCCAGGGCGTCGGCCTGTCGTGCTGGACACCACCTCATCACATCATGGGATTTTTCAAAAAGCGCTCCGTCAACGAACTTGGTGAAAAGAAAAAGGACATGCCCGAAGGGCTGTGGACCAAGTGCCCGTCCTGCGGCGAAAGCCTCTTTGAACAGGCGCTGGCGAAGAACCTGCGCGTCTGCACCCATTGCAGCTACCACTTCACCATCAGCAGCGGCGAGCGCATCGCCAACCTCGTCGATGAAGGCAGCTTTGAGGAGATGGATCTGCAGATCGACTCTGTCGACGCCCTGGGCTTTAAAGGTTATGTCGACAAGGTGAAGGCCTACCAGAACAAGACCGGCCTGAAGGAGGCCGTCGTCACCGGCCGCGCCAGCATTGAAAGCATCCCCGTGCTGCTCGCGATCATGGACTTCCGCTTCCTCGGCGCCAGCATGGGCAGCGTGGTGGGTGAAAAAATCACCCGCGCCATCGAGACGGCGACCGCCGAGAAGAAGCCCGTCATCGTCTTCTCCGCCTCCGGCGGCGCACGCATGCATGAAGGCATCCTGAGCCTGATGCAGATGGCCAAGACCAGCGGTGCCCTGGCCCGCCATGCCGAGGCCTGCCTGCCCTACATTTCCGTGCTCACCCACCCGACCACCGGGGGCGTCACCGCCAGCTTTGCCACCCTGGGCGACCTCATCATCGCCGAGCCCAAGTGCATGATCGGCTTTGCCGGTCCGCGAGTGGTCAAGGAAACCACCCACGCCGACCTGCCGCCGGGCTTCCAGACCGCTGAATTCATGAAGCAGCACGGCCTCGTGGACATGATCGTCGAGCGTAAGGACATGCGTGCCCGGCTCGCTGGCGTGCTGCGTTACATGGCGCGTCCTGCCTGACGACAGGGTAAAAAACACCTTGCAAGGCTGCCTGCCATCCCGCAGACTCCGGCTGTTCCTGGTTCCCTCAGTGAGGTGAACCTCTGGTGTCCGCTCCGGTGTCCGGAGCTGTGGTTTCTGAAGGCGGCGTCCCTCACGGAACCCAATTCGACAGCGACAGGCCCCCCGGCCTGCATTCGAGCGGAGACCGCGGCGAGGCCGCTTTCTTTTTTTATTTGCGATCCCCGATCCCCAGCCAGGGTCTGCGCCCGTTTTTGTGCAGTCATTTCCAGGCCTGGTTCCCCTCATCCCTTCCTCCAGCAAGCAACCATGGCAGGTCACAACAAGTGGTCCAAGGTCAAGCACATCAAGGCTGTCGTCGATGTGAAGCGCGGCAAGGTCTTCTCCAAAATGGCGAAGGAGATCACCGTCGCCGCCAAGCATGGCGGGGGCAATCCCGACCTCAACGCCCGTCTGCGCAGCGCCGTGCTGGCCGCCCGCGCCGCCAACGTGCCCAATGACAACATCGAGCGCGCCATCAAGAAGGGCACCGGTGAGCTCGGCGGCGTCGTGATCGAAGAAGTCACCTACGAGGGCTACGGCCCCGGCGGGGTCGCCTTCATGGTCGAGGTGGTCACTGACAACCGCAACCGCGCCGCCAATGACCTGCGCATCCTGCTTTCAAAAAACGGCGGCACCTTCGCGGACGCCGGCAGCGTGGCCTACCAGTTCACCCGCCGCGGCGAACTGCGCTTCGACAAAGGCACTTTGAATGAGGATGCCGCCATGGAGCTCGCGCTCGAGGCCGGCGCCGACGATGTCCAGGACGGCGGCGATGAATGGCTGCTCTACACCGCCACCGACCAGCTTTTCAACGTGGTGGGTGCGCTCAAGGAAAAGGGCGTCACCGCCAGCTCGCCCAAGCTGGTCTACCAGGCCAACACCCCCCTCGTGCTCACGGACGTCGAGACGGCCCGCACCGTCATCAAGCTCTACGACATCCTCGACGACTACGACGACACCCAGAACGTCCATTCCAACTTCGAGATCGACGACAGCATCGCCGACTTGCTCGACTAACCCCTTTTCTCCCACCACCCCCATGAGCGACGAAATCCAGCCCGCGGAAGCGCCCAAGAAGAAGGCAACGGCCAAGAAAGCCGCCGCCAAGAAGGCCCCCGCGAAGAAGGCGGCGGCGAAAAAGGTCCCCGCTAAAAAGGCCGCGATCAAAAAGGCGTCCACGGCCAAGGCCAGGACCCCTGCAGCTCCCGAACTGGAACTGCAGCTCGAGCTTGCCCCAGCCCCTGAAGTCGTGACAGCAGCCGAGGATTCGGGGAAGAAAAAGACCCGCCGCACCGCCCTGCAAAAAAAAGCCGCCGAGATCCTGGCCAAGATGCAGGATTCCATGGCGGTGGCCCATGTCGCTCCGGCCGCTCCTGAAGCTCCTGCGCCTGCCCCTGTTCCCGCCCCGGCCCCTGAGCCCCAGGCGAGCCAGCCGGCTCCCGCCCCGGTCCCGGTGGCGGCTCCCGCGCCAGCCCCTGTTCCGGCCGCGCCTTCTGAGCAGGCCGATGGCGAGGATGATGAAAGCGGGCCTGAGGATGCCTCCGCACCCTCTGGAGATGGAGGGTCCAGCCGCAAGAAGACACGCTGGGAACGCTGGAAGGAACGTCGTGAACGCTTCAAGGCGGAGAAACTCGCCCGCCGCATGGCCCAGCAGGGTGGCGGTCATGGAGGTGGTCATGCCAACGGCTCCGCCCCTTCGTCGAATGGCAGGCATCCGTCCCACGAGGATGAAGCGCCGCCTTCTGCCGATGTGGTCCTGGGACCGCCGGAAGCCGCTGAAGGCGTGCTGGAGCTGAACCCCAAGGGGCACGGTTTCCTGCGCATGCGTGACCGCATGTTCGCCCAGCATCCGCTCGATGCATTTGTTCACGGCGACACCATTCGTCAGCTCGGCCTGCGTGAGGGCATGCACATCAAGGGCACCGCCCAGAAGGGGCCTCGCGGCCTCATGGTCACCAGCATCAGCGAGGTGAACGGCCGTGTGCCGGAATCCGTGCGCGACCTGCCGCTGTTTGAAGAGCTGAAGGCCGTCAATCCGAACAAGCGCATCCAGTTTGAAACCACCAAGGAGCGCATCACCACGCGTGTGATCGACATGTTCACGCCGGTCGGTCGCGGTCAGCGCGGCCTCATCGTCGCGCCGCCGCGCACGGGCAAGACCACCCTGCTTCAGCACATCGCCGAGGCCATCGTGCAGAACCATCCCGGCATGCACCTCATCATCCTGCTCGTGGACGAGCGGCCTGAGGAGGTCACCGAGTTCAAGCGCATCTTCACCAACGCCGAGGTCTACGCCAGCTCCAACGACCAGGACGTCCGCAGCCACACCCGCATCGCCAACTTCGCCATCGAGCGCGCCAAGCGCCTCGTCGAGGCCGGCGAGCATGTGTTCATGCTCATGGACTCCATCACCCGCCTGGCCCGCGCCTTCAACAACGCCAAGTCCGGCGGCGCCACCATGAGCGGCGGCATGGCCGTCGGCGGCATGGAGATCCCGCGCCGCCTGTTCGCCGCCGCCCGCAACACCCGCGGCGCCGGCAGCCTCACCATCCTCGCCACCGCCCTCATCGAGACCGGCAGCCGCATGGACGACGTGATCTTCCTCGAGTTCAAGGGCACCGGCAACATGGAGCTCGTTCTCGACCGCAAGCTCGCCGAGCAGTACTACTACCCGGCCGTCAACATCTTCAAGTCCGGCACCCGCCGCGAGGAGCTGCTGCTGCCCGCCTTCCAGCTCGACAAGATCCACATGCTGCGTCGCGGCCTGGCCGGCGGCAAGCCGATCGACGCCATCCAGCGCGTCATCACCCTCTGCGAGCGCTACCCCAGCAACGCCCAGATGCTGGTCGACCTTCCCGGCAAGGCGGGCTGAGATCCGCCGTACCAGCAGGCCCCCGGCGAGGATCAAGCCGCCGGTTGCCTGCGCGCTTGTTTCAGCGATGGTTAGGCCAGGCCCGGCCGGCCTCCAACCATGTCCGTGACGCTTCCTGAAACCTCCGACCTGCTGCAGTCCTTCGGCGCTGCGCTGGGGCTTGGCCTGCTGGTCGGGCTGCAGCGCGAGTGGGTGCAGAACCGCATCGCCGGCATCCGCACCTTTGCGCTGGTCTCCGTTTTTGGCGCGCTGTCGGGCCTGCTGGGCATGATCTACGGCGGCTGGGTGGTCGCCGCCGCCTTTCTGACCTTCGCCTGCCTCGTGGTGCTCGGGCATCTGGCGGAGATGAAGCAGAGGGAGCCTGACTCGGGCCTGACCACCGAGATGGCCATGCTGGTGATGTTTGCCACCGGCATCCTCACGGTCTCCGGCCAGCGCCTGATCGCCGTGATCATCGCCGGCAGCGTCCTGGTGCTGCTGCAGAGCAAGAAATCGCTGCACGGCATGGTGCGCCGGATCGGCGAGGACGACCTGCGGGAAATCGCGCGGCTGGTCCTGGCGGGCCTCGTGATCCTGCCCGCCCTGCCCAACCGTGAGATGGGCTACCTGGGCGTGCTCAACCCCTTCGCCATCTGGCTGATGGTGGTGTTGATCGTGGGCCTGAGCCTGTCAGCCTACCTGGCGCAGAAATTCCTCGGCAGCAGCAAGGGCGCGGCTCTGGCGGGCTTCTTTGGCGGCCTGATCTCCAGCACCGCCACCACCGCCAGCCTGGCGCGGCGCAGTCATGACGCCGGCGCCTGCGGGCTCTGCCTGGCCGCCATTGCCATCATCGCCTCCGCCGTCGTCTTCCTGCGCGTCTTGGTGGAGGTCATGATCGCGGCTCCCCAGCAATGGACCCGGATGCTGCCGCCTCTCCTCGTCATGATGTTTGCCTTCGGCCTGATCGCGGCGCTGACCCATCGCCTTTCCGAAAAACGCGGCCGCCACACCCTGGATCAGGCCCCGCCTTCGGAGCTCAAGAACGCGGTCATGTTCGGCCTGCTCTATGCCGTGGTGCTGGTGATCGTGGCGGCGGCCCGCCAGCATTTCGGCCACTCGGGCCTTTATGCGGCGGCGGCCATCTCAGGCCTGACGGACATGGACGCCATCACCCTGTCCACCTCGCGCCTGGTGAACACGGGCCACCTCGAGGCCGACATTGCCTGGCGGATGATCCTCATCGGCGGCCTGGCCAACGTGCTGTTCAAGATGGGACTCGCCGCCGCCCTCGGGGCGCGTGCCTTCATCCGGCCCGTGCTGGCCGGCATGGGCGCGGCGCTGGCCAGCGGCGCGCTCATCCTGCTGTTCTGGCCCTGAACCGGCCAGGCCGGTCAACCGCGCTTCTTGCGCGGCTGGCCGCTGCGCTCCACCGGGCGCTGGGACTGGCGTGAACCCATGACGCGATGGGTGGTCTCGCGGATCTCCTCACGGGAGGCTGCGTTGTGCTTGCCGCGGGCCGCTGGTTTTTCGGTGGTGTGAATCGCCTCGGTCACGGGCTTTTTCGGCGTCTTCAGGATGGCGGTGACCGCCGAGGCGGAACCGGTCTTCTTCGTGGCGCCGGAGGCGGAGCTGGGTTTCGCTTTCATGCAGGCCTAACTACGAGCATGACCAGGGGCTTCCTCCACGAGGCTTGGCGATTTTCATGCGTTGATTGCCCGGCCCTCCTGTGCGGATGACAAACGCGAAGGCCCGGTCACAGTGCCGTCATGCCAGCCCGGTTCAAAGACTACTACGCAACGCTCGGCGTGCCCAGGGACGCCAGCGCGGACGACATCAAGAAGGCCTTTCGCAGGCTTGCCCGCCAGCATCATCCCGACACCGCCGTCGACAAGAAGGCCGCCGAGGAGAAGTTCAAGGAGATCAACGAGGCCAACGAGGTGCTCAGCGATCCGGAGAAGCGCAAAAAGTACGACCGGCTCGGCTCACGCTGGAACGAGGCCGAGACCGGCATGCCGGCTCCGGACTGGCAGCAGACGGAGGAACCCGGCTTCGACGCCTCGCAGGAGTTCCATTTCGGCGGCACCGGCTTCAGCGATTTCTTCGAGCAGTACTTCAGCGGCGGCAGCCGGTATGGCTTCCCCGACAACGCCGAGGAAGAGGAGGTGCCACGCTCCGCCTCCAAGGGCCGCGCCCGGCGCGGACATGACATCGAGGGCGACATCCTGGTGACCCTGGAGGAGGCCATGCATGGCACGCTCCGGCCCGTCTCCCTGAAGACCGTCAACCGCCGGACGGGCCGCGCGGAGACCCATGAGTTTCAGGTGCGCATTCCGCCCGGCGCCACCGACGGACGCCGCATCCGCGTTCCCGGCCAGGGTGAACCCGGGCGCAACGGCGGTGCTCCGGGCGATCTCTTCCTTCGGGTCCGGCATGCGGCCCATCCGGACTTCACCACCCGCGAGGCGGACGTGGATCATGAGCTCGACACCGCCCCCTGGGAGGCCGTGCTGGGCGGCGAGGTGGTCGTGCCGACGCTCGACGGCTCCATCAAGCTGCGGCTGCCGGCCGGCACGGAGAACGGCCAGAAGCTGCGCGTTCGCGGACGCGGGCTGCCCAAGGGCAAGTCCGGCGAGCGCGGCGACTTCTTTGTGACGGTCCACATCGTGCTGCCGGAGCGTGTCAGTGACGCCGAGCGCGAGCTCTGGGAGAAGCTGCGCGCCATCTCCACCTTCAACCCACGCGCCTGAGCCATGAACGAAACCTACACGCTTGAAGTGCTCGCCGAGATGACCGGCATCGCCACACCGACGCTTGTGGAATACCAGGAACAGGGCCTCATCCGGTCGCAGTTTGACGACGACACCGTACGCTGCCTGCGCCGCATCGAGCACCTGCGCGAGTCCTGCGGCATGAACCTCGGCGGATTGAAGCTGATGACACGACTGCTGCGCGAGGTCGACGAGCTGCGCCATGAGCTCAGGCTGCGGCGCTGACCCGTGTCACGCGGTTCAGCTGCCCAGGGCCACGTCGAGGATCATCATCACCGTGAAGCCCGCCATGGCCCCGAAGGTGGCGGCGTGCATGTTGCGTTCACGCTGCGCCTCCGGGATCAGCTCCTCGACCACGACGTAGATCATCGCGCCGGCGGCGAAGGCGAGCGCGTAGGGCAGCATCACATGCATCCTGGAGACCGAGAGCGCGCCGATGACCGCGGCCGCCGGCTCGACGGCGGCGGAGAGCTGGCCGTACCAAAAGGATTTCAAGCGGCTCATGCCCTCGCGCCGCAGAGGCATTGCCACGGCCGCACCTTCCGGGAAGTTCTGCAGGCCGATGCCGATGGCCAGCGCCACCGCACCGCCGAGCGTGGCGGAACCCAGGCCGGAGCCCACGGCGCCAAAGGCCACGCCCACGGCCAGACCTTCGGGGATGTTGTGCAGGGTGATGGCGAGCACGACCAGCACGCTGCGCCGCCAGGTGGTCTTCACGCCCTCCGCCTCGGACATCGGGTAGTCGATGTGCAGGTGCGGCAGCACGATGTCGAGGCTCCACAGAAACAGGCCGCCGAGCACAAAGCCCGTCGCCGCCGGCAGCCAGGGCGTCACGCCCTGTTCACGCGCCATTTCAATCGACGGCGCCAGCAGCGACCAGAAGCTGGCGGCGATCATCACGCCCGCCGCGAAGCCCATCATGCCGTCCATGACGACGCGGTTCATCGACTTGAAGCAGAACACCAGCGCGGCGCCGAGGGCGGTTACGCCCCAGGTGAAGAGGCAGGCCAGAAAGGCCTGCCAGACGGGTGGAAGCTCGATGAACCAGGACGGCATGGATAAATAAAAGCCACGCTTTGTCTGCATTCGGGCCATCGTGCAAGCCGCGCATGACCTCATTCACAACAACGCGCCATCCTGGCATCCTTTGTTCTACCGGTGGAGGCGACATGGCCCGGCTGCTTCCTCTCCTTTTTCTGTTCACCCTGACCGGCCTGCGTGCCGACGAATGGTGGGCCTGGTCATCGATGGACTTGTGGAAAAGCGCGCAGGGACAGGACAAGGCCTGGCTGTTTCTTGGCAACCGTCTCGATGCTGATGACAGTTCGTATGTGCAGATCGTCAGCCCGCGTTTCAGACACGCCCTGAACTCATGGCTCGACCTCGGCCTGGGCGCGTCCTTGCTCAGCATCGAAAGCCCCGCCAGCGGTGAACGACACGGGCAGTTCCGCCCGGAGCTGGAGGTCAATCCGCACTTTGACCTGACCCCGCACCTCACCCTGGAATGGCGCAACCGCATGGAATGGCGCTGGAACGAGGAGCAGCCCTTCACCACGCATCGGCTGCGCAACCGTCTCCAGCTTGCCTGGACCCTGCCAAGGCCGCTGGGGCCTCTCACCCGGGTGTTTGCCAGCAATGAATGGCTCACCGACCTGCATCAGCGCCGCCTGGGTGAAAACAGGCTGGTGCCGTTTGGCCTGACGTTGCATGCCGGCCGTCATGCCGACCTGGACCTGTTTTACATGATCATGTCCAGCCACGCCCAGCCGGCCTGGAGACACGAGTCGGTGTTCGGCACTTACCTGCGGCTGAAATTCTAAACCCGAAGAGGGTGGAGGTGGCACAGGGAGGGGCGCATCGTGCGGAAGGTGGATCAAAGCATCCATGAGCTTGGTGACGCGAGGAGCCGACCAACGGTCAAGCCGGGCAGACCTCCACGGACTCGCCGGAGATGGAGAGGATGGAGGTGTGGGTTTTGCTCATTGCGAAAGCTGATGCGACAGGTATTCACTGATGGTTCCAACCACGCTGCGGAAGACTTCTTTGAAGTCTTTGTAGGTGTTCGGGGCTTCGTCGATCGGGTATTGGCGGGAGTCGAAGACGCTGTCGGATGCAGGGAGAAGGCTGTTTGCAGTGTCGCGAACGAAGCGCTCGAAGATGAATGATGCAGACAGGTTGAAGAAGTACCTGAAGCGGTTTGACCTGAGCAGGGAGGACGCGTGCCGTTGAGCCTGCTTTGCTGGCGCCAGCCGCGTCACCTGGCCAGGCGCACCTCCAGCTTGTTCAGGCGTATCTTGATTCCGGTGGGCACGTTCATGCCGGTGAAGGCGACGAGGCCCTTGGAATGCCTCATTCCGAAAGGTTTGATGTCCAGCGGTGGCACGGCGGCTTCATTGAAGGTGAAGCTCATCCTGTCCCCCTTGAGCCCGGCCAGGAAGGTGTTCACGGGTTTCAGGGAGACCTCCTGGCCCTGCGTGAACTTGTTGTTCCAAACACCGGTCACCCTGGCCTCAACGGTGCCTTTTCGGGAATGGTAGGTCAGGCCGCGGACGGCATGAGGCGGCTGGAAAGCTCCATGACGGGCGGGCAGCCAGCGCAGGCTCGGGCCAAAGGACCAGTGGGCGAACCACTGAGCTTCAGGGATCAGGTCATAGGAAACTTCGCCCCGGATTTCAAAAGCTTCGTCCACCAGGATGGGGAAGGCCAGGTCAAGAAAGGCGGCGTCCCTGCCGGTCAGACTGAGTTCACCGGAGGCGTTCACACGCCAGTTGCCACCGGAACACAGGCAGGTGCTGAGCCCTTGAAACACCGGCAGTGGATGCCAGCCGCCATCCTTGAGTCGTTCCGGCAGTTCCAGCACGGCGCGGATTTCCGCCACATAGCTGCGGGCGTTGTCCGTGGGCAGGCTCTCCGGGGTCAGCCCGGCCAGGGTTTGCAGGGCGGCCTCGACTTCATGCCGGCGGTACTGATGCTCCAGGCGTTGCACGCCCTCCCCCCAGCCGCCGTTTCCGGCAAAGACGGAGGTTCTCAGCGTGCCCTGATGGTGCAGCAGTTCGCCCAGATCCCTGGCGACGGAGGTGACGAGGTTCCTGCCAACACTCTTGAGCGCACGGCTGGCCAGGGCATCATCACCGGCGAGCCAGGCGGTCACCGCCGCCAGCCCCTGGCTGCGCCGTGCCCTGGCGGGATGGGTCTCCTGGTGATCGAGCAAGCCCCGGGCAAAGGTGGAGGCCGTCTCCTTCACCCAGGGATTCGAGAACACCTGCCGCGCATCGCCGTGCTCCATGGCGACCTGCTTGCAGGCCTGGAAGAACTGCTCGGGAACGTCGGTGTCATAACGCCGGGTTTCCGCAAAGCGCCGGCCCAGGGTCAGCACCAGCTCGTCGCTGCCTCCCCAGCGTTCGGTGCAGGCGTGCACCAGGCCGCTGTAGGCGTTTCGGTAGTCAAACTGCGCGGCCACGGCACGGTCGAACCAGATGCGCAGCTTCTCGGGTTCCGCGCTCGTTCCCATGACCACCTGGATCATGCGCGCCGCGGCTTCCGGGCGATCTGGATGCAGTTCGTGGGCTTTGCCCAGGTGCCTGGCCGCGAGGCCGAGATGTTCGGCAAAGCCTTTCCAGGCTTCCTCCTTCACCTCCCTGGCCCAGGAGCCTCCGCGAATGAACCAGGCCCAGTGAACATGCAGGTCACCCAGAAGGCAGGCCCGTGTCCATTCATCATGCGGGCAGCCAGCAATGGCCTTTTCAAGCTTCTGAAACGCCTCTTCATCCAGCTCCCGGAGGTTTTCCATCCAGTCGAGGAAATCGCGCACCAGCACCGGCTCGAAACCGGGGCCGTAGCCCGTGTCTGAAACCGCCTGGGCGATCCGCTCCGCCTGCTCGCGATGAAAGTTGTCATACCGCCAGTTGAGCTGCCAGAGGCGGTCGATCTGCTCATCCACGATCCAGGCCCGCAGCGCTCCAGGAAGGGCCGTGTCATCGATGACCTTGAAGGCCCTGCCGAGTCCGCGGTTGCCTCCCCACCAGTCCTGGTTGAGCTGCCAGAGAATCTTGTGAGCCATCAGGCAGGCCAGCGGCTCTCGACATTCCGTCACCAGCAGCGCCTTGGCCACCGCCACGGTTTTCGCCTCGCCGGAGGCATCCTCCAAAGGACCGCCGAACCAAAGTTGCAATCCCCGGAGCGTGACGTCACGGGCCTGCTCCGCCCAGGCCTGCCCCCGCCATTGCGGCTCCGCGGCGGGCAGAAGGTGCTTCTGCGCCCAGCGCATGCGCAGCGCCTGATGATCCTTTTCCAGGGGGCCGGACTCAGGAACGGCGACCGGCCCGGTGCCGGGCAGCTCGGCCCTGGAAGGAAATCCGAGCAGGATGCAGCCCAGGGTGATGAAGGCGATTTGGCGCATAAGTGCGTGTGATTACGCCAGGAGCCACCACGGGGGTCAAGCCCGGCATGCCCAACCGTGCTGAGTCAGATCAGGCCATTTCATGGCCGACGGCGGCGGCGGATGAGGGCGGACCTCGCTCCATCTCACCGCCGTTGCACCGCCCGGTCCACAAGGCCTTCATAGATCTTGCGGCGGTCGTCGAGACCGAGGCCCCGGTTGCGGTGGCCCAGCATCTCGCGGTTGATCTCCTCGCGCTGGCCGGTGCTGAGCCGGGACAGCTTGGCCACCATCTCCGGCGGCGGCTGGCGCGGGTAGCCGTCGGAGCTGAAGCCCTCCTTGTAGTTCTCCGCAGCAAGCCTGGCCTCCTTGACCTGGGCATCGCTGAGCGGTGGCAGCTTGCTTCCGGAGGTGCTGCCGGAAGAGCTTCCGTTGCCCGCTCCGGACTTGGGGCCGCCGGACCTCGGCGGCGGCTTCTGATAGCGGATCGACACCACCTCGCCGCCCGGAATCTGAACGCGTGCCGACCAGGTCTGCGTCCGCTCCGGGCTTCCCTCCAGGCCGACCAGGCGCCAGCCCTTGAAGTTAGGCTGCCGCGAAACCACCTGCGACTCCTGCGTGCGGGTGTCGAGCAGCGTGGCGAGCACGTCGTCCTCGACATGCACAACGCCGGTGAGGATCAGCGAGTCGGAGACCCCCAGCGAACGCGTGAAGGGCGAGCCCGCCAGCAGTGAGTCGAAGGCGTCCTCCTGCAGCGCCTGGGGAATGGCGCCGTCATCCTCCTGTGCGCCCCGCAGCGTCATGGACCCGCCGAGGCCCAGGAGCACGACGCCAAGCAGCAGGGCTGGGGTGAGGGCTGGCGGCGGGTTCATCCTGGCAGTACGGCACCAGCGCGCCAAAACCATCCGCCGAACCTAAAGTCTTGTCGCCTGTCAGGCTGGGCGTCCGGGTCTGAGTGATGCGCCTGCCGTCGCCGCTGCGGGCCGGGACGTGAAGGTGTTGTCATGCAAGTCCGGCGCGGTTCCGGGGCAAGTCCGGGAGAATGAACATTGACCGGCTCCGGCCTAACTGCCAGCATTTCAAACCACCCATGAAACGCAGCGCCTTCCTCAAGTCATCCGCCCTGGCGGCCACCGCCCTTGTCAGCAGCTCGCAGGCTGCGGAAGCGGCGGGCCGTGAATACTTCGAGATCCGCAGGTTCACGCTGAAAAGTCCGGAGAAGCAGGCGTTGCTCGAGGCCTACCTGCGTGACGCCGCGATCCCGGCGCTGAACCGGCTCGGCGTGGCCCAGGTGGGTGTGTTTCTTCCCGAGAAGCCGGAGGCCGCCCCGCTGCTGTATGTCGTGCTGCGCCATGCCTCGCTGGAAACGGTCGCGAAAGCCGCGGACCTGCTTGATGACGCGGCGGTGCAGAAGGCCGGCGCCGCCTATCTCGGCTCGCCTGCCACGGACCCGGTCTATGAGCGTGTCGAAAGCTGGCTGACACGCGGCATCGAGGGCATGCCCGCCATGAAGCTGCCGCCCAAGGGCAGCGGGCTTTACCAGCTTCGCATCTATGAAAGCCACGGTGAAAGGGCGGGTAAGAAGAAGATCGAGATGTTCAACATCGGCGAGCTCGAGATCTTCCAGCGCTGCGGCCTGGCCCCGGTGTTTTTTGGTGAAACCCTCGTGGGTCCGCTCATGCCCAACCTCACCTACATGCTCGCCTTCAGCGACCCTGCCGCGAAGGACCAGGCCTGGAACAGCTTCCGCAAGGACCCCGCCTGGGCGAAGCTGAAGGCCACGCCGGGCTTCACCGACAAGGAGATCGTCTCACGAATCACGAACCTCCTGCTGGTGCCCGCCTCCTGCTCGCAGATCTGAACCGTTTCACGGCGTTGCTCCGGCAGCTCAGCCACTCCCGTTCATGCGCCGCCGTCTCGCCGTTCTCGCGCTCCCCCTCCTGCTTGCCCTGGGTTCCGCGGCAGCCGTCGATGCTCCGGGGACGAAGCCGCTCAGTCATGCCGCGCTGAGACGCTCGCTTCCGCACGTCCTGACGAAGGACCGCATCCGCGTGTTCTACGCCACGGAAGGCGAGCACGCCGTCGTTGCGGACGACCTCAACCAGAACGCCATTCCGGATCAGGCGGAGGACGTCATGATCCAGACCCTGGCCGCCTGGCGGCTGTGGATCAGCCTCGGTTTTGCAGATCCGCTCACGACGCCGCGCTATCAGGGAAGCCGGTGGCTGGACATCCATCTGCTCAGCCGGAAGACGCTCGGATCCAACGGCGTCGCCTATGATGAAATCCAGCGCTTCGGCCGCGACGGGGATCCTGCGGGCACGGGCAGCCTGTGCTTTGACGTGGCCACCTCCGTGAAGGCGCCGGCCAACCTCACCCCGGCTCATGAGCTGTTTCACATCCTGCAGAACAGCGTGTGTTTTTTGAAGAATCGTTGGTTGACCGAAGGCACCGCCCGCTGGTCCGAGGCGGCCCTCGGCCGGGGCGGGCTTCCCTCAGGCCTTCAGCCCCGGGCTTGGCCGCCCGCTGATGACGCTTTGCAGGCCGTGTTCGACGGGGCTTACAACACCGCCGGAAGCTACTGGGCTCCTCTGCTGGCCCTGGAGGATCCGGAAGGGCGTCTGCCCGAGGATCGCCTTCCCCCGGACGTGAAAGAAGCCCGCTACGTCAACGGCGAGCCGGTCCTGAAGGACCTGCATCTCACCGGATGGCAGTTCATCCGCGAACTGCTGCAGGCGCTCGATGCCGCCGATGACCGGCTTCAGCTTGAACGCGGCCTGGGCCGCTGGCCTGAAGCCGAGCAGTTCTCCCCGGCCAACAACGCCGTCATTCACCGCGTGGTGACGGAAGTTGTGGCGAGAAGACGTGCCTCCCGTCGTTAAAAGGCGTCACCCATGAAGCTGATCCTCGCCGTTCTCACCGTCGCCCTGGCGGCCGTCGCCTCCGCCGCGACGCCGAAGTTCAACGTGCTGCACATCGTCTCGGACGATCTCAACTGCTCCCTTGGCTGCTACGGCCATGCCCAGGTGAAGTCACCGCACATTGACAGGCTGGCCTCCCAGGGGGTGCGCTTTGAAAAGGCCTACTGCCAGTTTCCGCTCTGCAATCCGAGCCGAGCCTCCTTCATGACCGGCATGAGGCCCGGCAGCACGAAGGTCTACGAAAACAGCACGCACTTCCGCCAGAACCTGCCGGATGTCCTGAGCATCCCGCAGAGCTTCTCCAAGGCGGGCGCGTTTGCCGCGCGCGTTGGCAAGCTCTACCACTACGGCGTGCCCACGCAGATCGGCACCAGCGGTCTCGACGACGAGCCTTCCTGGCAGCAGGTGGTCAATCCCATCGGCCACGACAAGAAGATCGAGGATCAGATTCACTCACTCACCCCCGGCCAGTTTGGCGGCACGCTGAGCTGGTTCAACGACCCTTCCGAGGAACCTCAGACCGACGCCGTGGGCGCTGCGGAAGCCATCAAGCTTCTTGAGGCCAGAAAAGACGGTCCGTTCTATCTCGCCGTCGGTTTCTATCGCCCCCACACGCCTTACGTCGCGCCTTCCAAGTACTTCGAAGGTTATCCCATCGACAAAATCCAGCTCGCCGCCGGACCGATGAAGGATGCGCCCGGCATCCCGGCCTCCGCCTACGGCAGCTACAAGAAGGAGCAGGACCAGCTCACGGATCCCCTGCGCAAGGAGATCCTGCAGGCCTACTTCGCCTCCACCACCTACATGGACGACCAGGTCGGCCAGGTCGCCGCCGCCGTTGAGCGTCTTGGCCTGCGCGACAAGACCGTCATCGTCTTCCACAGCGATCATGGCTATCATCTGGGCGATCACGGCCTGTGGCAGAAGATGAGCCTTTGGGAGAACTCCTCCCATGTGCCGCTCATCATCAGCGTGCCGGGCAATCCGAACAACGGTCGCGTCTGCACGCGCACCGTCGAGCTCATTGACCTGCATGCCACGCTGGCAGACGTCTGCGGCCTGCCCGCTCCGCAGAGCGACGGCACGAGCCTGAAGCCCCTGCTCGACAATCCCCAGGCTGCCTGGAATCGTCCAGCCTTCACTCAGGTGCTGCGCGGCGCGCCCGTGGGCACCAACGCGCCTTCCATCAACCCGAAGAACCTCAATCCCGGCGGCAAAGGCCCGGGCAAGGGCAAGGCGAAGGGGAAAGGCAAGGGCAAGGCCGGTGGTTTCCTGGGCGTGTCCGTGCGTGACGAGCAGTTCCGTTACACCGAATGGGACGAGGGCCGCCAGGGTGCGACGCTTTTTGATCTTCGGAACGATCCGCAGGAGTCCAGGGATCTGTCCAAGGATCCCGCTCACCAGGAAACCCTCACCCGGATGAAGGCGCTGATCGGTGGCCTGAAGAAGTAAGGCCGCCGAGCGGGGAGAGATTCTGGTCAAGGATAGGTTTCATGGCGGCGGCAAGCGGCCATGAAATCGCTTGAGGGTTGCTTGTCTGGCAACGCCCAAGGAGTCAGCCCTTCTTGAAGACGCGCTTGTAAATCAGCAGCAGGAGCAGGGAACCCGCGGCCGAGATGCCGACGCTGCGGATGTCGATGCCCGTCATGCCCCAGCCGAGGAGCTTGTTGGACAAGGCGTTGCCGATGACGCCGCCGAGTATGCCGAGCAGCATGGTGCGAATCAGGCCGTTCGAGTCATTGCCCGGGTGGAACAGCTTGCCAAGGGCGCCGCCGATGAGTCCAACAATGATCCAGGAAAGCGTGCTCATAGAAGGCCGAGGCTAGGGACCGTTGGAAGGTGCGTCAATCCTGAAATCCCTCACCGGGCCCGGGGCTGCATGTAGTATAGCCCGTTGGTCATGGCGTAGGCGTTGGCCAGGGGCATGCGTTTCAGGGCGTGCTCAGCGCCCCAGGAGTCGGAGTAGAGCGCCTCCCCGGTCTTGGCGTTGTAACCGATGATCAGGCGCATGTGGCCACCGCTGGCCTGGGGGATTTCCTTTTCCGGCAGCAGGCCGAGGGAGACGCTCCACATCACCGGGATGCCCTGGTCGATGAGTCCGGCGATCGTGCGCTGGAACTTGCCGAAACCGGAGCGGTCGCGCTCGGTGCGGGACGTCTTCAGCACCTCGCCGTCCATCTGGCCGATGATCTCGTTGATGTAAATCACGCCACCCCTTGGGCTGGCGTCCACCTCAGGTTTCTTCATGCGTTTGGCCTCCTTGTTGTAGTCGTCCACCTTGTCCATGAACTTCTTGTAGTCCCAGTCCTCGATGACGCGCACGCTGACGCCCATGCGGCCCTCCAGCTTGTTCAGCGCGGTCAGCATCTTGTCGGGACTTGTGCCGCCTTCGTCGGAGGTGTCCGCCACCTGCGCCATCTCATGCTGGTCCACCGGAATGCCGTAATACTTGAACACTCGTTCGGCCGTGGCCACCGCGCAGTACCCTTTCGGGCCCTGGTCCACCATCGGGACGTTGGCGATCACCACGTCCCCGCTCTCCTCACGCTTCACGTTGGCCAGCAGGCTGTTCCTGCCCACGGGTGCTGCGGCGGCCGAGGCCGTCACCGGCGCCGTCGCACGTCCGCCGGCGCCGACGTTGGCCACGCGCAGACGGATGAACTCGGCGCGGAAGGGGATGTTCCGGCTCTTCATCTCACGCTGGTAGCTGTATTCCAAAAGATAGGCGCTCGGCGCCTTCATCCAGACAAAACCTTCGGCGGCCACGGCGCTGGCCTTGTCCTTGCCACGTTCGGCCGGGGCGACGGCCAGGCGCTTGCTGATGAAGGCCTTCAACTCCTCCACACGCGCTTCAAAGGGGGCGCGGTCAGCAATGAGCTGCTTCGCGTCACCTCGGTTGTAAATGGAGAAGGTCAGCTTCGCGGGCATGCCTTCGGGGGAGAACTCGACGATGGCCTCGTTGAGCTGGATGCCGCCTTCCCAGAGGCTGAGGCCTTCGCCAAAGAATCGTGCCTGATCCTTCTTTTCCGAAAGCCAGTCGAACTTGGCGGCCCCGAACTTCTGCTCAAACTGTGTTGCGTTCATCTGCCAGGCGGCATCGCCGGTCAGCAGGGCGTCCAGAGGACGGTCCTGGGCTGAAGCGAGGGACAGGAAGGAAAGAAGCAGCGAGGCAGGCAGGAGTTTCATGGTCTTTTGGGGGCCCAGGTATTCCGCAGGATAATCAACGCCTGTAAGCGATGTCCAGAGCCCTTTGTCGACAGGACCCTTCTTGTTTCGTTCAAACCCCGCCTGCTCTCGTGCAGAGTCTTCAGGACCGGCCGGCCTGCGCCCGCCGCTCGATCCAGTCGTACAACATGGGCAGCAGCAGCAGGGTCAGGAGGGTGGAGCTGATGATGCCGCCGATGACCACGGTGGCTAGCGGGCGCTGAACCTCGGCGCCCGCACCATGGGCGAGGGCCATGGGGACGAAGCCGAGGGCGGCGACCAGGGCCGTCATCATCACGGGACGAAGGCGCGTGGCCACGCCCTTGAGGACGGCCTCGCGGACGCTCAGGCCCTCCTCCTCGCGCAGTTCGTTGAAGTAGTTCACAAGCACAAGGCCGTTGAGCACGGCGACACCGCTCAGGGCGATGAAGCCGACGGCGGCGGTGATGCTGAAGGGCATGTCGCGCAGGCCGAGGGCGATGATGCCGCCGGTGAGGGCCAGGGGGATGCCGGTGGCCACGAGCAGGGTCTGACGCACGCTGCCAAAGGCGAAGAAGATGAGCATCAGGATGAGCACCAGGGCCGTCGGCACGACGATGGCGAGGCGTGCACGGGCCTCCTGCAGGTTTTCAAAGGTGCCGCCGAACTCGAAGTCGTAACCTTCGGGGAACTTGACCTCCTTCTTGATGCGCGCGGTGGCCTCGTTGACGAAGCCCTCCATGTCGCGGCCCTTGACGCCCACGAGCAGGGCGGCACGGCGCTGCGTGCGGCTGTGGCGGATGGGATCGACGGCTTTTTCAACGCGAATGTCCACGGCATCGCCGAGCGGGATCATGCCGAAGTCACCGACACGCAGAGGCAGCGATTTCATCATGTCTTCCTTGGAGCGATCTTCTTCGGGAAGGCGGACCACGATGTCACGCTTGCGGTTGCCCTCGACGACCTGCCCTGCGACTTCGCCGCCGAGGCCGGCGGAGACGGCGCGGTTCACTTCCGAAAGCGGCACGTTGTATTTGGTCAGCACATCCCGCTTCACCTGGAGCACGACGGTGCTCGGGCGGCCGTCGGTTTCCAGCTCGGCCTCGCCGCCGGGCGTGTTGTTGATGATGTCCTTGACCTGGTTGGCAAGCTTTTCGAGCACGTCAAAGTCGGTGCCGTAGATGCGCACGGCGAGCTCGGCCTTCGTGCCTTCCATCATCTCGTTGAACCGCGTTTCGATGGGCTGGCCAAACTCGATGGTCTGGCCTTCATGCTCACGCAGGGCTTCCTCCTCGATGGCCGCGCAGAGCTCCTCCTTCGTCGTCGGCAGGCCCGGTCCTTTCGGCCATTCTTTGAGCGGCTTGTAGAAGACGTAGAAGTCGGTCTCGTTCGGCGGCATGGGGTCGGTGGCGACCTCGCTGGTGCCGCTGCGCGTGAAGAAGCGCGTCACCATGGGGAATTTCTCGCGCACCATCCTGCCGAGCTCGAGGTCTTCATGAAGCGACTCCTTCAGGTTCATGCCGACCTTGCGGTAGATCATGGCGGCGATGCTGCCCTCGTCGAGCTTGGGCACAAACTCCGCGCCAAGCGTGGTGAACTTCCAGCCGCAGAAGGCGAAGAAGCCGATGCCGCACAGCACGACGATCCAGCGGAACCTCATCGAGGCGCGCAGCAGGGGCTGGAAGACGGCGTTGAGGCCCTTGATGATGAAGTTCTCCTTCTCGGCGATGTTGCCGCCGAGGAAGAAGGAGCACATCGCGGGCATGAGGGTGAGGGCCAGCAGCAGGGCGCCGGCCAGGGCCAGGATCACGGTGACGGCCATCGGGCGGAACATCTTCCCCTCGATGCCCGTGAGCGTCAGGATCGGCAGGTAGACGATGGTGATGATGAGGACGCCGAAGAACATCGGCGAGGCCATCTGCTTGCTCGCGGCCAGGACCTCGCGTGAACGCTCCTCGCGCGTCAGCACGCGGCCGAGGTGGTGCTGCCGCACGCCGAGCCTGCGAACGATGTTCTCAACCATGACCACCGCGCCGTCGATGATGAGGCCGAAGTCCACGGCCCCGAGGCTCATCAGGTTGCCGGACCAGCCGCCCTGCACCATGCCGCTGATGGCAAACAGGAAGGACAGCGGGATGGCGAGCGCGACGATGAGCGCCGCGCGCCAGTTGCCGAGCAGCACCAGCAGCACGACGACGACGAGGATGGCGCCTTCGACGAGGTTCTTTTCCACCGTGCTCACCGTGGCCTCGACGAGGTCGCTGCGTTCATAGACAATGGTGACGTCCATGCCGGGCGGGAGCTTTTCACGCACTTCCTCAAGCCGCGGGGCCACGCGATGGCAGACGGTGCGTGCGTTCTGGCCCATGAGCATCATCACGGTGCCGAGCACGACTTCCTCGCCGTCCATCGTGGCCGCGCCGCCGCGGAATCCGGCGCCCCACTGCACCTTGGCGACATCCTCGACCTTCAAGGGCTGGACAGCGGCACCGAACTTGACCGGCAGCCTGGCGATCTCCTCCGCAGTGCTCACGCGGCCGACGCTGCGGATGGTGAGCTGTTCGCCATCGCGGTTGATGATGCCGCCTCCGGCGTTTTCGACGTTGCCGCGGATGATGTCGGCCAGCTCGCCGACGGTCATGTTCGCGGCTTTCAGCTTGTCGAGCATGGGCTCGACGGTGACCTGGCGCTGATGGCCGCCGTTGCTGTTGATTTCCGCGACTCCCTGGACGGTGCGCAGCATGGGTTTCACCACATACTCATGGGTCTCCCAGAGGCGCATCAGGCCTTCGCGCTCATCGGCGGGCTTTTCCTTGGCGTCTTTCTTCCAGTGCAGCGTGTAGTAGAAGATCTCGCCGAGGCCGGTGCTGATTGGGGCGAGGCTGAGCTCACTGCCGGGGGGCAGGTCCTGCATGACGGCGGTCAGACGTTCGGTGACAAGCTGACGGGCGCGGAAGATGTCCGTGCCGTCCTCGAATTCGACGGTGACCTGGCTGAGGCCGAACTTGGTGATGGAACGTGAATCGAGCACGCCGGGCATGCCGGAGAGGGCCATCTCAATGGGACGGGTGATGGCGCGTTCGGACTCCTCAGGGGCCAGGGCGGGCACGTTGACGTTCACCTGCACCTGGGGCCCGGTGAGGTCGGGCACGGCGTCGATGGGCAGGTGCAGGAGGGAGTAAAGTCCGCCGCCGAGGAGGCAGAAGGCGCCAAGCAGGACGAGGGCGCGCTGGCGGACGGAGAATTCGAGGATGAAGTTCAGCATGGGGGCGCGGTGAAGTCAGGCTGGAATCAGGGGAGCTTCGTGCCGGTGAGCTGCTCGAGCTCCAGCCTGGCCTCCACGGCGGCAAGCTGGGAGGTGAGCACGGCGCTGACGCTGTCGATGTACTGCTGCTGCAGGTCGGTGTAGGTGGAGAGCGGCAGGGCGCCGAGGCGGAAGTGCTCATCCGCCTCCGCGGCGGCGGAACGGAAGCTCTGCAGGGTGTCCGCCGGCCACTTGGCGAGCTCCTCGACATGGATCTGATAGTGGCTGGCCTGGGCGGCGACATCACGTTCGAGCCGGCGCATCTGGGCGGTGAGCATGACGTCGGCCTGCACTTCACGCGCCTTGGCGGTCTCGATGGCGCCTTTGTTGCGGTTCCAGAGCGGCAGGGGGATGGAGACGCCGATGCCGACCTGGGTTTCTCGGGTGTTGTTGGTCTGGCGCTGGATGTAGGGCACCACGCTGATCGTCGGCCAGCGTTCGTTTTCCGCGAGCTTCACTTCAAAGCCCTGCTGCTGCACGTCGATGATGCGCGCGCGCAGGTCGAAGTTCTTCTTCCTTGCATCGGTCAGCAGCTTCTCCAGCGGGGGAGGCGGGTTCAGCGTCAGCTTTTCAATCTGGATCTCCAGGGCCTGGCCCGGTTTTTCGCCCAGGAGCTGGTTCAGCTCGAAACGTGCGGAGGCGAGTTCATTGCGTGCGGCAGTGGCGGCGGCGCCCAGGTTGAGGGCGTTGGCCTGGATGATGCGCGCCTCCAGCTTCGGGGCGATGCCGGCGGGGTCGCGCTGAAGCAGCACGTCGGCGAGGGCCTTGTAACGCGCGGCGACCTCCTCGGCGGCGCGGGTCTTCTCCTGCGCGGCGAGAATTTTCCAGGAGAGGTTTTTGACGCGGGCGGCAAGTGCGGCGCGGAACTGCTCAAGGCCGAGCTCGGCGAGCTCGATGTCCTTCTGCGCGATGGCCTTGCGCAGCGAGAGGCGGCCGGGCCATTCAAAGGTCTGGGTGAGCTGCACGGCCCAGGTGGGACCGTCGCTGAGGCCGTTGGTCTGGAGGTCGCGGACACGCCAGTTGCCAACGCCGGTCATGAGGTCGGGGTTCTTGATTTCACCAGCCTTGACCCTGCCGCCCTTGGCGGCGTCAACGCTGGCCTCGTAATAACGGAGCTCGGGATGGGTGCCGAGGGCCTTCTGGACGAGGGACTGGACGGTGAACGGATCTGCGCTGGCGGGCAGGGTGAGGAGGGAGGCGGAAAAAAGGATGGGGAGGAGTTTCATGAGAAGGGAGGGGTTGGGCGTGGGCTTGAAGGCGTGGCGCCACGACATGGGGGTGCGTGAGGCAGGGGGAGGTGGACCCCGGAACGTGGATCCCGGCGGGCCGGGAGCGGGCCTCTCAGCAGAGGATGACGGTGCGGCTTGCCCTGACGTGAGGGCCGGCGGAGAAGGCGGGGGTGCGCTGCCGCCAGGCTTTGCAATCCGGGGCGGAGCTGTCTGGCAGACGTGGGAGAGCGGTCCCGTAGGCCGCGGCAAGGTTGATGGGATGACCCGCTGGCTGGGCCGTCGTTGTCCTCCGAGGTTGCGCGGAGGCGTCTTCCACGGAGCGGAGCTGGATGACGTGGTCAGGTTTTGCGGGCGAGGCTGCCGGACGCACCTCCTCTCTTTCCGCGGGAAGAACGGAAGCGCTGCGCTGATGGCCGAGCACGACCTGCATTTCACCGTGCTGGGAACTGAAAAGCTTCAGCATGTGCTCGCCCGTGGCCTGGGCGGCGGCAGTCATGAGGACGGGGCCGAGGCCGTGGGATGAAAGAAGCCAGACAAGCAGCAGCCACAGCCTTGCCCGCCTTGGAGAGGGCAGCAGGGTGCGTGGATGCAGGGGTCGGTTCATGAATGGCAGCCTAGGCAGATAGGCAGAACGACGAGGGCGGGGCCTGTCCTTCGCCAAACCAGATATTACGCAAGCGGGGGCGTCTCAAGCTCAAGCCTTGGGAAGAGCGGCACAGGCGTGCCGAGCTGGTGCTCGTCCGGCAGCAGGCCCCAGGCGAGGTCCTTGAAATGGAATTCCGCAGGCTTGGTCCAGCCGATCTGGTCGCGGGCCTTGGCCATGGCCTCGGGCATGACGGGGCTGAGCAGCACGGTCACGTGGGTGAGCGCCTCGGCCAGGTGGTAGAGCACGCTGTCGAGCCGCGCGGCCTGGGCGGGATCCTTGGCCAGGGAGAAGGGCTTGGTGCTGTCGACGAAGGCGTTGGCGTGGGTGACGATCTTCCAGGCGGCGGCGATGCCCTCGTGGACGGCCCAGCCGTTCATGGCTTCGACATAGGCGGGCAGGGCGTCGGCGACGGTCTGGCGCAGGGCCTTGTTTTCGTCGTCGTCATAGGCGCCGGGCGTCAGTTTTCCACCGCGGTACTTGTGCGCCATGTTGAGGCTGCGATTGAGCAGGTTGCCGAGGCCGCCGGCGAGCTCCTTGTTGTAGCTCATGACCAGGCGCTCCTCGCTGAAATCGCTGTCCTGGCCGGTGGCGATGTCGCGCATGAGGTAGTAGCGCAGGCCGTCGGGCGTGAAGGTGTCGGCGAGCTTGTCGGGGTCGATGACGTTGCCGAGGCTCTTGCTCATCTTGGCGCCCTTCACGTTCCACCAGCCATGGACGATCAGCTTCGGGATCTGCTCGTCCGTGAAGCCGAGGGCGTGCAGCATGATCGGCCAGTAGACGGCGTGCGCGGGCACGAGGATGTCCTTGCCGATGATCTCGGCGTCGGCGGGCCAGAGCCTGCCGAACTCCGGCAGGCCGGTGTTGCCGGTCTCGTCGGCGAGGTAGCCGGCGAAGCTGATGTAGTTCGTCAGCGCGTCGAACCAGACGTAGTTCACGAAGCGTTCGTCAAAGGGCAGGGGGATGCCCCAGCTCAGGCGCTCGACCGGGCGGGAGATGCACAGGTCCTGGGCCTCGCCCTCCAGGGCGTTGAGGACGTCCTTGGCGCGGTTGGCGGGAAAGATGAAGTCCGGGTGGCTGTGGATGTAGCCTTTCAGCCACTCGACGTGGTCGCTCAGGCGGAAGTACCAGTTTTCCTCCTGAAGCTCGACCACCTCGCCCCACTCCTCGCCGTAGGCGCCGTCCGGGCCGCGTTCCTTGTCGGTGAGGAACTGCTCCTGGCGGACGCTGTAGTAGCCGATGTAGCTTTTTTTATAGAGCTGGCCGCAGTCGTGAAGCTTCTGCAACATGGCCTGCACCACGCGCTTGTGCCGCTCGTCCGTGGTGGCGGCCCAGCCGTCGTAGCGCACGTTCAGCTTGTCCCAGAGGGCGGTGAAATGCTCGGTGATGCCGTCGACAAACTCCTGCGGGCTGAGCCCGGCCTTGTCGGCGCTTTTCTGCACCTTCTGGCCGTGCTGGTCGACGCCGGTGAGGAAGTACACCTCACGGCCGTTCTTGCGCTGGAAGCGGGCCATCACGTCGGCGAGAACCTTCTCATAGGCGTGGCCGATGTGCGGCGGCGCGTTCGTGTAGTCGATGGCGGTGGTGATGTAGTAGGGCTTCACAGGCGGAAAAAGGGCGGCCGGAGGCTTGCACCAGATTTGGGCGGGCCGCTCGAAAAAAATGCAGGCTTCATGCGCCGGAAGGTCCGGCCTTGCCAGCCGGTCCGGGTGGCCTAAATCCACGGCATGTCCGAAATCGCCGCCCGCCTGGAACAGATCCGTGAACGCATCACTGCCGCCTGCGCCCGCGCCGGCCGGGATCCGAAGTCGGTGGAGCTGGTGGCGGTTTCCAAGACAAAGCCGGCGGAGCTGATCCAGGAGGCGGTGGATGCGGGGCAAAGTTTGTTCGGCGAAAACCGGGTGCAGGAGGTGCTGCTGAAGAAGCCGCTGCTGCCCGCCAGGCTGCGCTGGCACCTCATCGGCCCGCTGCAGTCCAACAAGGTGCGCAAGATCCTGCCGCTCGTGGAGATGATCGAGGCGGTGGACTCCCTGGACATCGCCCGGGACATCAACCGCATCGCCGCCGAGATGGGCCTGCATCCAAAGGTGCTGCTGGAGATCAACGTGGCGACGGAATCCTCCAAGCACGGCTTCAGCGCCGACCGGATCCGCTCCCAGCTCGAGGAGCTGTACGCGCTGGACCGGCTCTACATCCAGGGACTGATGTGCATCCCGCCCTTCGACCCCTCCCCGGAGGCTTCCAGGAAGTACTTCATCCAGCTTCGAACGCTGAGGGAGGAGCTGGAAAAGCTCGGCGGCGCGCCGCTGCCCGTGCTCTCCATGGGCATGAGCCATGACTTTGAAACCGCCATCGAGGAAGGCGCCACGCTGGTTCGTGTCGGCACGGCCATCTTCGGGGGCCGGTGAGGGGATGGATGCGGTCGGCCGCCTCAGGCGCGCTGAAGGGCGCTGATCTCGACGTTGGCCTGGCGCAGGCGGGCGGAGATCTCCTTCAGCAGCGCCTGCAGCAGCTTGATCTTCAGATGGGGCAGCGCGTCGGACAGGGTCGCGAACCAGGCGCGTGTCACCACCACGCACTGCGCCTTGTCCATCGCCACGACATCCGCCGAGCGCGGTGAGCCGTCGAGGAAGGCCATTTCACCGGCGGTCATGCCGGCGGTCAGGACATCGACGCGCCGGCGCAACGCGCCCTCCTCAAGGATCTGCACCTCCACGGTGCCCTCCAGCAGCACAAACATTTCATCCGAGCTTTCCCCTGCCTTGATGAGCGTTTCCCCGGGTTGGAAGGTCCGGCATGGCAGCTCACGCTCCAGCACCCGGATCTCTCCGTCCGTGCAGGTTTGGAACACGGGGCATTCCTTGAGCGCCAGGGCCCGGGTGGTCCGCCAGGTGACGCCTGTCACCGTCATCAGCAGGGCGTCCTCACAGGTTTCCAGGGCGGCGTCCACCGTGGAGAAAATGCTGACCGGCGGGATGCCGGCCTCCTGGAGACGCGGTGTCAGTCCTCCAGGCTGGCAGAAAACGACCTGGACGCCCACGCCGGCAAGGCGGCGGCACAAGTCCGCCATCAGACGCAGGCTGACGGTGTTGGCGGTCACCACGGCACGCAGGTCCAGGATGAGATGGCTGCAGCCCGCGTTGGCCAGTTGAATGGCATGCCGAAGCACCGGTTCAAAGGTGGTGAAGATCAGCCCGCCCTGGAGTTCCAGGACCTGGATTCTCACCCCGTGGGTCTTCAGCGTCTCCCGGGCCGATGCGGGCAGGCGGCGCCGCGCCGTCACCTCGCCGCTGTGATAGGAAAGCCGGATCGCCGTGCGCGGCGTGGCCGTCGGATTCAGCATGTGCAGCGACAGCTCGCGTGACAGATCCATGCAGACCTGGATGCCGCGCAGGCTGTTGCCCTGCTCATCCAGGGGCGGGGAAAACACGCCGATGCCAAGCTGCCCCGGCAGGACGGCCAGGATGCCGCCGCCCACGCCGCTCTTGGCCGGAAGCCCCACGCGATAAATCCACTCGCCCGACCAGTCATACATGCCGCAGGTCGCCATCACGGCGAGGACGTTGTCGACATACTGGGAGGCAATGGCCCGCTTGCGGGTCACGGGCTGCACGCCCTGGTTGGCCAGCGTCGCCCCCATCAGCGCCAGATCCCGACAGGTGACGCGGATGGAGCACTGCTGAAAGTAGGTCTCCAGGGTTTCATGCGGGTCCTCGTCGACGATGCCGAAGTTCCTCAGCAACCAGCCGATGGCCCGGTTGCGGTGCCCCGTCTCGCTCTCGCTGCGATAAACCACTTCATCGACATCCAGCTCGCGTCCGGCAAAGCCGCTCAGATAAGAGAGCAGCCGCGCGAACCTGGGGCGCCCCTCCTTTTCCAGGACCTGCCCGCAGGTGGCGATCGCTCCGGCGTTGATCATGGGGTTGAAAGGCGTGCCCGTGCCCTCCTTCAGGCTGATCGCATTGAAGGCTTCGCCAGAGGGCTCGACGCCAATGCGCGAGAGCACATGCTCCTCACCCCGGTCCTCCAGGGCCAGGCCGTAGGCCAGCGCCTTGGAGATGGACTGGATGGTGAACGGCTGGCGTGTGTCACCGACTTCATAAACATGCCCGTCACGGGTGGCAATGCAGATGCCGAACCAGCGCGGATCCGCCTTGGAAAGTTCGGGGATGTAGTCCGCGACCTGACCGTCCATGAGGGGTGCATAACGGGCATGAAGCTTCTCGAGGTACTCTTGGATGGGAGAGAGCATCGTTGAGGCCTGAGCAGGGAAGATGCCGGGAACCTTCTTTTTTTCGATTCCGCAGAAGCTATCCCTGCCGAGTGCCAGCCCTGTCGGGTGGGTGGCCAAGGTTTGTCGAAATAAGTTAGACAAAAGAGGGAAATATTCGACAATAACTTTGACAACTGAACTCTTTTGACTCAGATGTGTCTCAGTTGGTCGGTAGTTTTGTCAAATTTCACCCCCCCAATCCCATGACAGACGCAGAAGCCCTCAACGAAGCCCAAGTGCAGGAAGACATTGGTTTGATCCAGCGCATTGCTGAACGAGATTCCCAGGCCTACCGGACATTCTATCAGAAATACTCCGGTCTGATCTTTGCCTCGGTGGCCAATGTGTTGAATGACCACCACGATACCGAGGACGTGATGCAGGAGGTTCTCGTCCAGCTTTGGAACAAGGCGCATCTTTACGAGCCGAAGAAGGGCAAGCCGCTGACCTGGCTGACCACCATGGCACGCAACCGTGCCATCGATCGGATTCGCGCGAAGCAGCGCCGTTCCCGCCTGAACGACGATTTTGAGCGTGAGAACAAGAGCGTGCAGCCTGAATTCGAGGAATCCGGCCATGAGCTGATGGTCAGCAAGGAGCGCGAGAGCATCCTGATGAGGGCGGTGTCCAAATTGAACCCTGATCAACGTGAGGCCATTGAGCTGGCTTATTTCAGTGGTTTGACGCAGGCGGAGGTCGCTGAACGGCTGCGTGAACCGCTTGGCACGGTCAAGGCACGGATTCGTCGCGGAGTGAACCGCCTGGAATCGCTGGTGAAGGCCAAGCTGGTATAAATTTTTCCACTTGGGGGGGGGGGGGGGGGGGGGGGGGGGGGGGGG